>JALYJH010000264.1 GCA_030775415.1 Acidobacteriota bacterium
CCATCGAGCGCACGGGCAAAGAGGGCGGCAAGATAAGTGAGACGGCGGTGTTTAAAGTTTCGCCGGACGGCAAGACGTTGACGATTACGACCAAAGGGAATTTTCGGGGAACGGAATATAGCAGCGTGCAGGTTTTTGTGCGCCAATAAGTTACGGGGCCCTTGCGTGCTCCCATAGTCTAGCCAAACCAATTGGCGGCTGAGCCGTCGTAGAATTGAGTAAGTATGGACGCCCCCGACCACATACCCGCGGAAGCACCGTCCGTCCGTCCCGAGCCGCGGCCCCCCCGGACGCCGTCGGCTTCGGCGTTTGCGGCGATTTCCTGGCTGCGCGACTTGACGGTGAGCGTGTTGATTGCCGTGGTGGTGATTTTGTTTTTGTATCAGCCGGTGCGCGTGGAAGGCACCAGCATGATGCCGTCGCTGGTGGACCAGGAGCGCATCTTCATCAATAAGTTCGCTTACCGCTTTGGGATTTCCGATATCAACCGCGGCGACACGGTGGTGTTCTGGTTCCCGGGCGATCCCTCTAAATCTTTTATCAAGCGGGTGATTGGCGTGCCTGGCGATAAAGTGGAAGTAACCGACGGCAAGGTGTCCGTCAACGAGACGGTGCTCGACGAGCCGTATGTTCCCGAGGCGTATCGCGACCACGTCTCGACGCCGCTGCGGGTGGTGCCGCCGGGCGAATATTTTGTGCTGGGCGATCATCGCAGCTCGTCGAACGACAGCCGTATGTGGGGCACGGTGCCGCGCCATTTCATCTACGGAAAGGCGGCGTTTGTTTACTGGCCGCTGGAGCGCATGGGCCTGCTGCGTTAGCGGCGTCCGAGCAGCCAAATCACGAAACTGAGGAGAGCGCTCAGTAACAGACTGGTTACCAGCGGGAAATAGAAGGTGGTGTTTTTGCCGCGGATGACGACGTCGCCGGGGAGGCGTCCCAGGCGGACCGGCAACCTTTCACCGAGGGTGAGCAGCAGGCCTAGCAGGACGAGTGCGATGCCGATGGCGATAAAGGCGCGGCCCATGTCCTCATCATAAACCCGCTGTTCCAACGCTTCGGTTGTTACCCGCTGTTCTGGCACTTCGGTTCATAATAGATGCGGAGGCGTCCCCCATGATCCTGGAAGCTGAGAAGCCTGCTGTAGCCGATGAGTTTAATCCGTTGCTGTCGGCCGAGGCGCGGTTCGATCAGGCTGCGGAACAACTGGGGCTGGACGATGGGATGCGCAAGATCTTGCGCGCGCCGGCGCGGGAGATGACGGTGAACATTCCGGTACCGCTCGACGACGGGCGGCTGGAGGTGTTCACGGGTTATCGCGTGCAGCATTCGATTGCGCGGGGTCCGGCGAAGGGGGGGATCCGCTATGCTCCCGATGTCACGCTGGATGAAGTGCGCGCGCTGGCGTCGTGGATGACGTGGAAGTGCGCCGTCACTAATGTTCCCTTCGGCGGCGGCAAGGGCGGGATCATTTGCGATCCCACGCTGCTCTCGCCAGGGGAACTGGAGCGTATGACGCGGCGCTACACGGCGCAGCTTTACGAATTCATCGGGCCGGAAATCGACGTACCGGCTCCGGATGTAAACACCAACGAGCAGACCATGGCGTGGATCATGGACACGTACTCGATGCGCTCGGGGCATACGCAGACGGCGGTGGTGACGGGGAAGCCGGTCGAAATGGGCGGGTCGCGCGGGCGTTCGGAGGCGACGGGGCGCGGGTGCATGGTGGTGACGGAGCAGGCGCTGAAGCGTTTTGGATTGGAGCGCGGCAATGCGCGGGTGGTGATTCAGGGATTCGGCAATGTGGGCGGGATGGCGGCGAAGCTGATGGAGCGGGCCGGGTTCCGGGTGATCGCGATCGTCGAATATGACGGGGCGGTTTATAACGATAAGGGTCTGGATATTCGCGCGCTGGGGGAGCATCGGCGCAAGACTGGATCGGTGCTCGATTTTGACGGCGGCGAGAACATGAATCGCGAGGACGCCTTTTTTCTGGAGACGGACGTGTTGATGCCGGCGGCGCGCGAGAACGTGATCACGTCGCGGAACGCGCATCGCGTGCGGACGAAGATTTTGTGCGAGGGGGCAAACGGCCCGACGACGCATTTGGCGGATCCAATTTTACGCGAGCAGGGAATTTTCGTGATCCCGGATATTCTGGCGAACGCCGGCGGGGTGACGGTTTCCTATTTCGAGTGGGTGCAGGACCGGCAGGGTTATTTCTGGAACGAGCAACTGGTGAATGACCGGCTGGAAGAGATCATGATTAATAGTTTTAACGACGTGGTGGCGTATGCGGAGAAGCATGCGGTGGATAACCGCACGGCGGCGTATATGCTGGCTCTGGACCGGGTGGCGTTTGCGATTAAGCTGCGGGGGATTTACGCGTAACGGAGGAGCGATGAAGCAAAAGAAACATTTGTTGTGAAGCGGATACTAGCCGTGTCGCGCCCCTTGCCGGATACGAATTCTGTGGTTGTCAATGATGACCAGACTGCCTTGCAGTTGGTCGTCGCCGGTTGAGCTGAATAGGCGATCGAGAGCGGCCTTAATTTGCTCGATGCTAGTTGGCCACACTCTCAGGCGGATGACACCTGCGTGAGTTCCCGCGGGGTACATTCTGGCGTCTGCGAAATCTTCGTCAAATGTGAGGACGATGGCGTTGCGTTGTTGAGCCCACTCGAAGATGGATGAGTCGGGCGAGCCCCGTAGGCCGATGTCGCGGACGTGTTGGACATTCCAAGCGGGCCTTCTGAAACGGAGAAAATCGGCAATCGACGGCGGGATATTTTCGTCGAGAATGACGAACAGGCTCAATGTGAAATGACCTGCTTCTCGTCCACTACTTTGGCAGCGTATTCGAGGGCCGCGGTCACGTCATCGCGTGTGAGGTCGGGATAGGCCGCGAGCATCTGGTCTACGGTGTAACCGCCGGCCAGCATTCCAAGGATGTTGCGCACCATGATGCGGGTGCCTCGGACGACTGGTTTGCCGTTGCAGATTTCGGGATTGACCTCTATGCGGTCCATGGCTTTACTTTAGCGTAGCGGCCGAGATGGTGTAGCGCGGGGCGGATTTAGCATGGGCGCGAGTGTGCATGCGTCATAATGAAGGATTCCGCATGCCATCCGATGCCGCTGGGCCACCTTCTCCGCCCCCGTCTTCACCCCCTTCTACGCCGTTGATGCGGCAGTATCACGGGCTGAAGCAGCAGGTGCCGAATACGCTCTTGATGTTCCGCCTGGGCGATTTCTACGAGTTGTTTTATGAAGACGCGGTAACGGCGGCGCGGGAGTTGGAGATTACTCTCACTGCGCGCAATAAGGAAAAAGGGCAGCCGATTCCGATGTGCGGGGTGCCGTATCATTCGGCGGAGAACTATATCGCGCGGCTGACGCAGAAGGGGTATCGCGTGGCGATCTGCGAGCAGATGGAGTCTCCGTCGGCTGCCGTCAAATTGGTGCGGCGGGAGGTGACGCGCATCATTACTCCGGGGACGACGATGAATGCCTCACTGCTGCGCTCGCATGAGAACAATTTTTTGGGCGCGGTGATGCCGGAGGGGGCGCGGGCGGGGTTGGCTTTCGTCGATGTCACTACCGGGGAGTTTCGCGCAACGGAGATGGAACTGGCCGACGCCGCGGCGGCGTTCGAGACGTTGAGTGTGCGCGAGGTGCTGGCTCCGGCGGGATCGGCAGAGAAGTTTTCGTGCTTAAAGACGGATGTGGAGACTTGGGTCTTCGGCGCGGACTATGCGGCGCGGAGTTTGTGCGATCACTTCCGGTTGTTGTCGCTCGACGGGTGTGGGCTGGAGGGGAAGGCGCTGGCTACGGGCGCGGCGGCGGCGCTGCTGCATTATTTGCGGGAGACGCAGCGGAGCGCGCTGGAACATTTGTCCACGCCGTCGTTTTATAGCCGTGCGGAAGCGCTGGTATTGGATGCGACTACGGTTCGGAACTTGGAATTAGTCGAGCCGTTGTTCGCGGGGGAGTCTTCGGACTCGACGCTGCTTTCGGTGTTGGACCGGACGCGCACCGGAATGGGCGGGAGGTTGTTGCGGCGGCGGGTACTGGCGCCTGCGGTGGAGCAATCCGAGATTGAGGCGCGGCTGGATGCGGTGGAGGAACTGTTCGCGGGCACGATTCTGCGCAGCGAATTGGCGAAGCAGCTCGTGGCGATATTGGATCTGGAAAGGCTGTTGTCGAAGATCAGCCTGGCGAGTGCGGGGCCGCGGGATATGGGGGCGCTGGCGCGGTCATTGGCTGTGGTGCCGTTGCTGAAGAAGAGGCTGGGGGAGGTGAAATCGCCGCGGCTGCGGGATATCGACGGGCGGCTGGATGAAATCGGCGAGGTTCGGGATGGGATTCTGACCGCTCTCGCTGACGAATTGCCGGTGAATCTGGCGGACTGCGGCGCGATTCGCGACGGCTTCGATGCGCGGCTGGATGAGCTGCGGGATATTTCGCGCAATAGCAAAACTTATTTGGCGCAGATTGAAGTTCGCGAGCGGACGCGCACGGGAATTGGATCGTTGAAGGTTCGCTTCAATAATATCTTTGGCTATTATCTGGAGATTTCGAAAGCCAATATGCATTTGGCTCCCGCCGATTACGAGCGTAAGCAGACGCTGGTGAATGCGGAGCGCTTTACCACTCCCGAGCTGAAGGAACTGGAGGGCAAGATTCTCGCGGCGGAGGAAAAGATTCTTACGCTGGAGCGGGAGATTTTTGAGACGCTGCGGGCGATGGCGTGCGCCCATGCCGCGCGGATCAAGGCTACGGCAGCGGCGGTCGCGGAGCTGGATGTGACGGTCGCGTTGGCGGAGGTGGCGGCGGAGAATCGGTATACGCGGCCGCGATTTTCGGAGTCGGGCGAGATGCGGGTCGCGGCGGGGCGGCATCCGGTAATTGAGAAATTGACGGAACGGGACGCGCAGAGGTTTATCGCCAACGATATTTATTTTCATCCGGAGACGGAGTTTATCGCGGTGATCACGGGGCCCAATATGGGCGG
>JALYJH010000265.1 GCA_030775415.1 Acidobacteriota bacterium
GTCTTGCGGCCGGCGAAACTTTCGATGGGGCTGACGTCGTCGCGGTTGAGATCGATGAAGACGTCGTCGAAGCGGGGGATTTCGGAACGGTAGCGGGTGAGTTCAGCGATGGCGAAGGTATCGCGGCGGTGCCCGGGGCCTTCGCCGATTTTCACGTCGGCGGCTCCCAGGGAGCGGAACACTTCGAGGGCGGTGGCTACTACGGCGACGTCTGTGTTGATGCAGGTATTGGGGTCGAACTCCACGAAGTTGGGTTTGAGGAGAACGGTTTTGCCGGCCACATCCAGGCCGCATTCGAGAATGCCGCGCATCATGGCGCCGGCCAGGTCGACGGAATAAGAAGAGGCTTTGACTACGGCTACGGGCGAGGTCTGGCCTGCGAAGGGGAGTTTCGATAGGTTGTCGGGTTGCATGTGGCGGCCTCCGCTGAATCCGGCGAATCCGGCTACGCTGGCGGCGCCGGCCATGGCCAGGAATTCCCGGCGATTACTGTTGATCATGCGACGGCTCCGGTACGCAGGAGCTGGTGATGGCCTTCGGGGGCGGCCAGGGCTTCGACCGCGGTGATCATGAGATCGGCGGGCGGCGGGCCGGTGAGCTCTTCCGGGGGCTGAAGGCCGTGGAGGCGCATGGCCATGGATAGCCAGGCGCGAGCCAGGGGAGACGGAGTTTCGCCGATCTGGCGTTGGGCCAGGTCGAAGGCTTTTCCTAAGTCCGCGCGGCCTTGTAACGCTACGAGCGCCAGGGCGGTGGTTTCGGGATAAGAAGGGAGATCGATGCCGAGCGCGGCGGGGCTGCCGTAATTCCATCCACCATCGCGCGAGCGGACGTCCATCAATTGGGCTTCGCCCTGGTTGACGCGATCGCGGAGAGCGGGCGTGGCAAGTTGGGCGGAGGCTTGTTTCAAGGCGACGAGCGCGTGCACGGTGGGTTCGACCCATCCAGAATTGCCGGGTTTCCAGGGCCAGGCTTTGAGTGCGATGTTGCGCTCCTGTTTCACTAGTCCGATGCGCGAGACCACGATGTTGAACCAGTTGGATTCGATGCCGCTGCTGCCCACCAGCCAATTGACTCCGCTGCGGAGGGGCTGGCCCCATTCGTTGCGAGCGATGGCGATGGTGGCGCAGAGCGAGGTTCCCCAACTGGAGACGTCCACTTGGGAGGACGGCTTCCAGCTTCCGTCGGGGAGTTGCCAGGAGGTGAGCAGTTTCCAGGCGCGGTCGGCTGCGGGATCGCCAGTTAGGGCGAGGGCGGCATAGGCGGTGGGTTCGAGCCACGAGGCTTTGCCGGGGAAATAACCCCAGCCACCGTCGGGATTCTGGTTTTTTTTGAGTGCCTCCAGGCGCAGGCCCAGGTATGACGCAGTATGGGGACGTTGGCCTGGCACGAGGGTACTATCGGCGGAACCCTTTGATTCCCATAGGGCTATGTGACCGTAGTACACGGAGTTGTGTCGAAAGTACTATTTACTCGCTAAGTGGTTCTTTCTAGACTCAATACGACTACTACCCGAGGCCACTAAGTGAATCAACTGCTTATTCAGTATTCCTACTTGCAGATGTTGGACCTATTGACGACGTTCGCTTTCCTGTTGCGTGGGATTCAGGAGGGCAACCCCATGGTGCGCTTCGCGTTGCGGTTTTCATCGCATCCGCTGGGGGGATTGCTGGCGGTGAAGATGCTGGCGTTGGGGCTGGGGTTTTATTGCTGGCGATGCGGGCGCGAGCGGCTGTTGACGCGGATTAATATTTTGTTTGCGGTGGTGGTGGCTTGGAATTTGGTGGCGTTGATCGCGGGGAGTTTGGGGACGGCGGTTTAGCGCTTTCCGATAGGCTGAAGCGGGTGACTTCAACTATGTTAGGATCGGTCACGCAGGCATAGGCGGCAACTGACGGCGATCTGGATTACCCATATATGAGCTTGCGGGAATCGTTTGTCCTGCTGTTTATCGCTGGACTGGCGCCAGGCCTTATTCAACTTTCTCATCCTACCGGCTTGGGTTTGGGGCCGGGGCGCGAAATGGCGGTGCTGGGAAAGAATCTGGCGCATGGCGGCATTTACGGCGATTCTTTCCGTTCCATGAAAACCGGGCCGACAGCGATGAACCCGCCGCTGTATCCGCTCTTCCTGGCATCGTTCTTTCGATTATTTCGGGACCCGGTCGCGGCTACAATAGTCATATTGCTGGCAAACGTGATTGTGAACGCGTTGATCCCGGCAATGTTACCGCGAGTTTCCGTATTCCTGTGGGGAACGGCAGCGCCGGGAATTGCCGCGGGGGTGCTATCGATATTGTCAGCCCGATTGATCCCGGACTGGGATGCGGATTATACCCAGCTTGGATTGATTCTATTCTGCGTGATGACGATGCGAGTGGTCATGAGGCATGGGCTTGGGATCTGGCAAGGCGCGATTAGCGGGGCTGCGCTGGGCATATTGTTTTTGCTGAGCCAAGTGATTTTGCTGGTGGCGTTGCCATGGATTGGGCTCGTGCTTATGGTGCGCCGGGCGAGGGTGCGGGATGCGGCGCGGTTCCTGATCACACTGACGTTAGCGGCAGCAGTGGTGAACGTTCCGTGGCTCGTGCGAAATTACAGGATCTGGGGCGAGGTGACTGCGCGGACGAATTTTGGAATGGTTGTATATTCATCGAACAATGATTGCGCGGCGCCCAGTCTCTATGAGGAATTGGCTAGTGGGTGTTCGATGGAGACTAATCCCGAGAGTAGCGTGCCGGAGGCGTCCCTGCTGAAGAGGATGGGAGAGCCGGCCTATGCACGCCTCAAGTTAAGGGAAGCGAAAACGTGGATACAATCCCACCCGCGGCGCTTTCTACAATTGACATTAGCGAGAATCGTTCAATTCTGGTTTCCCGTGCCGGTGGCACCGTTCTATGCGAGTTATATGGTGTGGGGTGTCACAATTTTGTCGCTGCCTGGGATCTTCCTGATGTGTAGGCGCAGGGTCTGGGCAACTTGGTTTTTGGGAGCGGTGTTTCTGCTTTATCCATTGGCGTACTATATTGCAGTCTCGGAGATCCGCTACCGGATTCCGGTGCTGTGGTTGTCGTGCCTTGCGGCGGGATATTTTCTTGCGGCGATTCCGCAGTGGCGGGCGGCACGGGTTTTAGCGAACGGCTAAGGGGTATTGCAGGGTTTCTAGCAGCCAATCCTTATTGGCTTTGACGTCTTGGGTGAGGCGGCGGACTAGTTCTTCGCGTTGGTCGAAGAGGCGGTAGCCGGTTGTGGCGCGGAGATAGCCGCGGGCTGCGGGAGTCTGCTCGAAGAGCTTTTCTTCGCCGATTTCGGCGGCTTTCGCGGCGTATTGCTTGCGGTTATCGAGCAAGGCTTTTACTAGGAACGGCATTAGGGTCGAGTAATCCGCCTGCATGCTTTCGGTGGCTTGCAGGTAGGTATCCTTGTCCACTTTGCCCCAGGTTACGGCTTCGGCGGGGGGGCAGGAGGAAAGCGATCCGTCGGTCACTGGGGCGGTTACGATTTGCACGTCGAAGTTGTAGCCGCGGACATTTGGAATTCCTAAAATCTGGCCTAGGGCGGGCTCGGGCTGAAGATTGTAATTTTTGGGGACGCCACCGCCCAACATGAGGGTCGCCAGGGCGTTGGGCGGGTTATCGAACAGGCCCCAGCGGTGGTAGGCGCAGGCTTCGTAGATTTCAGCGTGGAGGTCCAGGTTGAACTTGTAGGAATCGATCAGACCCGCTTCTTTCATGGCCCAGAGCTTCATGGAATTCAAGAAAATGCTGCCGTCGCCGGGGGCTCCTACAAAGACAGGAATGGCCAGGCGGTGGCACGTCGAGAGCAGGCCGTGGGGGACTTTGTTGGCGCGTTCCTGCTGGGTGTAAAAGGCTCCGAGGCGATGGCGGAGCTCGGTGCCGGTCATGGAAACCTGGAATTCGGGGCGGCGGAGGACGGCGGTGAGGAAGCGGTCCTGATCGAGGAGGACGTCTTCGTCGAAGGCCATGTCGGTGACGCGGATGGTGCGCTCGTCGCGAAGGGCGCCGTCGTCGCCCCAGATGGGGACTTCGAAGATGGGGTCTCGGTGGGCGTCGAGCGAACGGTGGCCGTCGTGGTAGCAGACGGCGTCGGTGGTGGAGAGATACGCTACCCAGCCGGTTTCTAGGAGCGGGATCAACCAGGCTTGGTGTTGGCCGGAGACGGTGACGGGTCCGGCAACCGCGATGGTGAGCGGGCAGCCCTCGCCAATGGCGTGGTCGAGGATGGTGTAGATGCGGCGGAGGAAGGCGCCGCCGAATGCGGGGAAGCAGTGAGTGATGAGGTCGCTGAGGGTGTCGCACTCATCGACGCGTTTTACTTTTACCGGGGGTCTTCTATTCGACGAGGTGCGGGGCATTTGATTCGATCTTACTCGAACTGGCGGCGGAAGCTTTCTAACATTTGTTTCAGGTTGGCTACATCGCGCTCCAGGGCGGCCAAGCGCGCTTCTATTTCACTGGGCGCGGCGGATTCAGGGGGCGGTTCTTGCGCGGGATCGGGCGTGCCAGCGAGAAGGTGAGTCCAGCGGCCACGCGGCAGGGGGGCTACTAAGGGCGCGGGCTCGCGAGTGGCTAGGGACTGGAGGCAGTGTTCGACGTCGGCTAGTTCGCTGAATTCGTACATGCGTTCGGTACGGCCGCGCAGTTCGCCAACGGTTTGAGGGCCGCGGAGCATGAGCATGCAGAGGAGGGCGGATTCACGGCGGCCGAGGTTTAATTTTTCTCCGAGGAGGTGGCCGTATTTTTCGACGCGATGGCCGGTTCCGCTAATGCGGACGGCGAGGCCTTGGTGACGGAGGAGGGCCAAGGCCTGTTGCACTACTTCTTCGGTGTAGTTCACTACGGGATCGCGGTTGGATTTTTGGTTGCAGGCGTTGACCAGCGCATTGACGGTGAGCGGGTAATATTCGGGGGTGGCGATTTCTTTTTCGAGGAGCGCGCCTAGGACGCGGACTTCGGCGGGGTGCAGGGGTTCAGGTAGCACGATGCGCGCGGGGCTATT
>JALYJH010000266.1 GCA_030775415.1 Acidobacteriota bacterium
ACCACGCCCATGATCGTAGGCGGCCTCGAAGAAATTCGCCTGGACGAACCCGCCCACGAACTCTACTGCACCGACAGTTATCTAGGCGGCCGCGTCATGGTCTTCGACCTCGACACCTTCCAGTTCAAACGCGGCTGGGGCGCCTACGGCCACGCCCTCTCCGAAATCACCACCGATGACGCCGACCGCGCCTACACCCCCGGCGGCCCCATGCCCAAGGAATTCCGCGGCCACCTCACGCTCAACATTTCTAACGACGGCCTGGTCTACGCAGCCGACCGCACGGCCGACCGCATCCAGGTCGCCACCAAGCAAGGAAAATTCGTAAAAGAATTCATCCTGGCCCCCATGACCGGCGTCGGCGGATCCACCGGCGGCGTCATGTTCTCCCCCGACAAAGCCCAGAAGTTCCTCTACATCTCCGACCTGACCAACAACCACATCTGGTTCCTAAATCGCGAAGACGGAAAAGTGATCGGTCAAATGGGCAGCATGGGTGAAAACGGCGGCCAGTTCTTCGGCCTCCACATGATTGCCGTGGACTCGAAGGGCATCATCTACACCGGCGAAGTCTTCGCCGGCGAACGCGTCCAACGCTTCCTCCCGGTCAAATAACAAAACTGGAAGTACGACAGGTCTCTCAGACCTGTCAGACCGACTGTGCACCGGCTCTCCCGGTCCCTGGCGACGTCCCACGTCGCCAGTCCCAGTCCATCCGCTTTAGTACTAAACCCCGTTTATAGTACTGCCCAATAGAGCCATCGAGGGATACCCCCTTCCGACGCCCCTTGATACTCTCGCATCAACGGCGCTGCATCGGCCGCACGCACATGGTCGAACAGATCGCCACCGCCATCGTTATCCTCAGCTCGACGCTGTTATTTGGCTACTGGCTCCGCTGCGCCATTCTCTTGCTGCGGGGGCAATACCCTCCAGCCGAAGAGTTGTCCGCCCCCGCCCGCGAGGAAGTTGTTCTCCCTCCCGTCCGGCCCCTCCCGGCCAACGCGCGAATTTCTTAGCGCCCGCCGCCGGATAGGAAGTCCCAGCAACATATTGACCAAGACAAATACCAAAGACGAGCTGCGCACGACGACCTTCATTTGGTCCCGCTACTATACCAGAACGCAGGAAGCCGCCGCTTCGACCTTATCGCGAACCCCGCAAAAGCCGCCTCCGCCGCGCCGAAACCAGCGGGCTCTTGATCAGAAACGGGGGCAGGCCCCGGAACCCAAGTTGATAAAACCAACTTGGGAGAAAGATTTTGATCAACTTAGAGATTCTGATAGGACTGCGCGGCTACCAGATTACCGGGATTGAAGGAGTAGGAGTGGAAGTGAGGATAACGGCCCGCTATAGCGGGCCGGTGTCCTGCGCGCATTGCGGGGGAAGTCGTCTGCGGAGCAAGGGCCGGTATGTGCGCCAGGTGCGGCACGAAAACATTGGTGCCCGCCACGGCGTGCTGGAGTTGGAAGCCCGCAAGTGGCAGTGTTTAGACTGCGGGCGCTATTTCCGCCAGCGATTTCCTGGTATCTTGCCCTGCCAGCGGGCGAGCGAAGCCTTCCAGGCGATGATCTTCCGCCAGCATCTGGATGGCATCAACCGCAGCCGCCTGGGGAGGCGCGAAGGCATCGGCGCCGCCACCGTCGAGCGCTACTTCCGGCATGGCTTAAAACGCCAGTTCAGCGAGTGGCACTCACCACGATGTCCCAGGGTGCTGGGCATCGACGAACACTTCTTCACGCGAAAAAAGGGGTTCGCCACCACGCTCTGTGACCTGCACCGGCATAAAGTTTACGACGTGGTGCTGGGCCGCTCCGAACTCTCCTTGCAGGCCTATTTTCAGAAGCTGGAAGGCAAAGCCGAAGTGCGTGTCGTGTGCATGGATCTGGCCACCAGCTACCGCTCGCTGGTGCGGCTCCACTTCCCCAACGCGCGTATCGTCGCCGACCGCTTTCACGTGATCCGTATCATCAATCATCACTTCCTGAACTGTTGGCGCGAGATCGATCCCGTCGCCAGCAAGAACCGCGGTCTGCTCTCACTGATGCGGCGGCACCGCCATCATCTGCGACCCGATCAGCAGCTCCGGCTCAGCGCCTATCTGGAAAAATCCCCCGCTCTGGAACTCATCTACCGCTTTAAGCACCGCCTTTGCTATCTGCTGTTGAAAAAACATCGCACGCGACGGCAATGCCAAGCTTTGATCCCGCGGTTCCTGCGAGCACTCGATCAGTTGCGTCACGCCGGCTTAGCGCAACTGGTCCAACTGGGACACACTCTCACATCCTGGTCTCAAGAGATCGTCGCCATGTGGCGCTTCACCCGCAACAACGGCATCACCGAGGGCTTTCACAACAAAATGGAACTCATCAACCGCCAAGCCTATGGCTTCCGCAACTTCGAAAACTACCGACTCCGCGTCAAGGTATTATGTGGTTGATCGGTTTGGGAACTGGGACACTCCCCCGTTGTTGGCGTAGAGCCGGCGCTTCCACACCGGCGCCGGTGCGGGTTGAGGGCTACTATTCCCGAGTGATCTCGCAACCAAAAGGCGCCGGATGATCGTTCGAGCGGCGTGCAGAATGGGTAGCATGAGCGCATGTGCCTGACCTTGAAAAAGGAAGCTACCCGGCCAGCGGTGAGAATACCCTGCAACAGCAAACCAGGTTCGATGCCTTCCTTGAGGAGTTCAACAACGAACGTCAGCATGAAGCGCAGGCAGGGTATCTGGCTCGTCAGCTTTATGCATTATGATTTGGGATACATTGACCTCGCGGAGAAAACTCTGCAGCCCCTCCCAACCCATGAAGGCTGGTGCGCCCGGAGGGACTCGAACCCCCGGCCTACTGATTCGAAGTCAGTCGCTCTATCCAGCTGAGCTACGGGCGCGCGTTGCCTCATCGTATCATCACTACATAGGTGACCGAAACCGAAATCAAGCTGCTATGGCCAGGCTCCGCGGAAGAAGCGCGAGCGCTGATCGAACGCCACGGCTACCGCCTTTCGTCGCCGCGTACGCTCGAAGCGGACCAGCTTTTCGACTTGGCTTCCGGGGCCTTGCGGCAATCCGATCAGGTCCTGCGCTTGCGAAAAACTTCGTCGGCCCAAGCCGGGCCGCGCGCCATGGTCACCTATAAAGGTTGTGCCAGCCGCGAAATCTACAAAAGCCGCGAGGAAATCGAGTTCGCCGTGTCCGATCCCGATGCCTTTGCGCTGGTACTCGAACGCCTGGGGTACCATCCCGGATTCCGTTATGAGAAATACCGCACTATATTCAAGGTCTACGGAGAACCCGGCCTCATCACCATCGACGAGACTCCGATTGGCGTATTTATGGAGCTAGAAGGCCCGCAGGCGTGGATCGATAGTACTGCGGCCCGCTTGGGTTTCCCTGCGGAGCGGTTTTTGACCGTCAGCTACGCCGCCCTCTACCGGGAACACCTGGAACAACATCCCGAGGCCCCTAGCGATATGACCTTCGATATAGGTAACCCTTACGCCGCTGAGACAAAATGACCTTAGAAGGCCTCAAAAGCATTGAACCTTGGAAGATCCGATGCTATTCTTCATCTAGATTGAAACAGACGCCAAAGCATCCGAGGCTGGGAACGAAATGATTGAACTAGTCACAACCATAATCATTACCGTTAGCTCAGTGCTATTGTTCGGCTACTGGTTCCGTTATACCTGCCTGCTGATCTTGAGTGCGAAGACCACGCGGGACTTCGCCGACCAGGTAGTGATGGCCAATCAACTCGGGTTCCTGGAAGTGCAGGCTCAGTTACGGACCAGCGCGGGCAATCTCGATACGCTGCGCGATGCCCTCGACCGCGATTACGCCGTGCTGAATGGCCTGATGAAGAAGGCGGGCGATGCATCGTTTGAAGGATCGTCGCTCGAGCAGACCATGCTGGCGATTAACTACCGCGTGATGCGCGCGTCTTACAGCGTCACCGGCGCGTTCTCGCCGACCGCCGCTCGCAAGGCGCTGGAAGAAATGTCCATGGTAGTGGCGCACTTCGCCAACGCCATGGGCCAGCAAGCCGCCGCCGGCGTTGCTGCTTAATCCTTCCCTCCAGTTAATCGTTCCCTGAGCCGTACTTCTATTCGACGCGCGGCGTGCGCCGGGTTTCGATCCCCATGCTGAAGTGCTCACCCAGATACACCCGGCGAACTTCTGGATCGTTGCCCAAGGATTCGGGAGAACCGGAGCGGAAGATGCGCCCGTTGTTGATGATATAGGCGCGGTCGGTTACGGCCAGCGTCTCGCGCACGTTGTGATCCGTCATCAAGATGCCGATTCCGGAATTCTTGAGATCGAAAATAATCTTCTGCAGTTCCAGCACCTGAATGGGATCGATGCCCGAGAACGGCTCGTCGAGCAGCAGAAAGCTGGGTTCGATCACCAGGCTGCGGGCGATCTCGACGCGGCGGCGCTCACCGCCCGACAGCACGTAGCCCTTACTCTTGCGAACCTGCTCCAGGCCCAGTTGTTCGATCAGGCGATCCATGCGGTCCAGCCGCTCGCGCCGGTTCAAGCGCAGCGTTTGCAGAATCGCCATCAGGTTGTCTTCGACCGAGAGCTTGCGAAAGACCGACGCTTCCTGCGGCAGGTAGCTGATGCCCTTATGCGCGCGCTGGTACATCGCCAGTTGCGTCAGATCGGTGTCGTCGAGCATGACCCGGCCCGAATCGGGCGTGATCATCCCCACGATCATGTAAAAGGACGTGGTCTTACCCGCGCCGTTGGGACCCAGCAGCCCTACCACCTCGCCCTGCTTTACGCGCACCGAAACGTTGTCCACCACCTTGCGTCCGCGGTAGGACTTGCTCAGTTCCGTTGTCTGAAGGGTATGCACTGGCCTGCTTATTTCTTACGGAACAGCGTGTCGGCGGGGCGGCTTTCCACGCCGTTCACCAGCAGCCTATCATTGTTAGACCACCAGGTCAATTGTTTGCCGCGAGTTTGCCCTTTTATGCTATCGACCAAGAG
>JALYJH010000267.1 GCA_030775415.1 Acidobacteriota bacterium
GCGAGGATGAGGCGCGCTTCGAGCGCCGGGCGAACGGCGATTGGGCGCGCAGTGCCGTTAAACAAGTGGCGTCGGGGCGGTTCGGCGTCACCACCAATTACATGGTGAACGCGGACGAGCTGCAGATTAAAATTGCGCAGGGCGCCAAGCCGGGCGAGGGCGGCCAGCTGCCCGGCCACAAAGTGGACGAGGTGATCGCGCGCGTGCGCCATTCGATCGCGGGCGTGCCGCTGATTTCGCCGCCGCCGCATCATGACATTTATTCGATCGAAGACCTGGCGCAGTTGATTTACGATTTGAAGAATGTGAATCCCAAGGCTCGCGTATCGGTAAAGCTGGTGGCGGAGGTGGGCGTGGGGACAGTGGCCGCGGGCGTCGCAAAAGCCCACGCCGATGTCGTGCTGATTAGCGGCTACGACGGCGGCACCGGGGCTTCGCCGCTCACTTCGCTGCGGCATGCGGGGATTCCGTGGGAGCTGGGGCTGGCGGAGACGCAACAGGTGCTGGTGATGAACGATCTGCGCAGCCGCATCATCGTACAGACGGACGGCAAGCTGCAAACGGGGCGTGACGTGGTGATCGCGGCGCTGCTGGGCGCGGAGGAGTTTGGGTTCTCGACGGCTCCGCTGGTATCGATGGGCTGCATCATGATGCGGAAATGCCATCTGAACACATGCCCTGTCGGCATCGCCACGCAGGATCCGGCGCTGCGCAAGAAGTTTACGGGCACTCCGGAGAACGTGATCAATTACTTCTTCTTCGTGGCGGAGCAGATTCGCCAGTGGATGGCGAAGATGGGCTTCAAGAAAATGAGCGATATGATCGGGCATACGGAACTGATCGAAATGCGTCCGGCGCTGGATCACTGGAAGGCCAAGGGTCTGGATTATTCGCAGCTGCTGTTTGCGCCTCCGGTGCCGGGACGCGTGAGCCGGCGCTGCACGATCAAGCAAGATCACGGGCTGGTGGCAGCCCTGGATAACCGGCTGATTGAGCTGGCGAAGCCGGCGCTCGAGAATGGCACGGCGGTGGATTTCAAGCTGCCGATTCGCAATGTGGATCGCACGGTGGGGGCCATGCTCTCGGGTGAAATTGCGCGTAAGTACGGCGGTGCGGGACTGCCGGCGGAGACGATCCACTTTACGTTCTCGGGATCGGCGGGACAAAGCTTTGGCGCGTTTTTGGCGCACGGCGTGACGCTGGAGCTCGAAGGCGACAGCAACGATTACGCGGGCAAGGGGCTTTCGGGCGGCAAGCTGATTGTGTATCCGCCGCGGAATTCCACATTCCCGCCGGAGAAGAACATTTTGATTGGGAACACTGTGCTCTACGGCGCTACGTCGGGCGAGGCGTTCTTCAACGGCGTGGCGGGCGAGCGCTACGCGGTGCGAAATTCGGGCGCGACCTCGGTTGTCGAGGGCGTAGGCGATCACGGCTGCGAATACATGACAAAAGGACTGGTGACGGTGCTGGGCGAGACTGGCAAGAATTTCGCCGCGGGCATGACGGGCGGGATCGCGTTTGTGCTGGATGAAACGGGTGAGTTTACGAAGACACGCTGCAATCCGAACAGCGTGGATCTGGAGCCCGTCGAAGAGGCCAAGGACGTGGAGGAGTTGCGTTATTGGATCGCGCGCCACGCGGAAGAGACCGGGAGCGCGCGGGCGAATTGGATTCTGGAAAATTGGGATTCGCTGCTGCCCAAGTTCGTAAAAGTATTTCCGCACGAGTATAAGCGCGTGCTGGGCGTGCCGCGGAGAGCGGCAGTGGCGCATGGGTAAAGTCGCGCATGGGTAAAATCACAGGCTTCATGGAATACACGCGCGAGCTGCCCACGCGGCGGCCGGTGGCGGAGCGCGTCAACGACTGGTTTGAAATTTATCAGGACTTTCCGGTGGAAAAAATTCAGCAGCAAGGCGCGCGCTGCATGGATTGCGGGATTCCGTTTTGCCACACCGGGTGTCCGCTCACCAACATTATTCCGGACTGGAACGATTTGGTGTATCAGGGGCGCTGGGAGGAAGCGGTGCGGGTGCTGCACTCGACCAACAACTTTCCGGAGTTTACCGGGCGCATTTGTCCGGCTCCCTGCGAGGCGGCTTGCGTGTTGGGGATCAATGAGCCTGCGGTCGCTATTAAAGTGATTGAGCGGTCGATTATCGACTACGCCTACGAGCACGGATGGATCACGCCGGAGATTCCGGAGACGCTCTCGGGAAAGAAAGTGGCGGTGATCGGGAGCGGTCCGGCGGGACTCGCGGCGGCGCAGCAATTGGCGCGCGCGGGACACGCGGTTACGGTGTTCGAGAAGGCGGATCGCATCGGCGGCCTGCTGCGCTACGGGATTCCGGATTTCAAGATGGAGAAGCATTGGATCGACCGGCGGCTCGCGCAGATGAGGGGCGAGGGAGTGGAGTTCGTGACCAATGCGCATATTGGCGTGAACGGGTCACTGGCAAAACTGCATAAGGATTTCCATGCGATTTTGTTGGCGACGGGAGCCGAGCATCCGCGCGATCTGAACGTACCGGGGCGCGAGTTGAAGGGCATTCACTTCGCGATGGATTTTCTGCCGCAGCAAAACAAGCGCGGATACGGGGAGGAAGTGCCGGAGCAGATTCTGGCGACGGGGAAGCGGGTGGTGATCATCGGCGGCGGCGATACCGGCGCGGATTGCCTGGGGACATCGCACCGGCAGAAGGCAGCGTCGGTGCATCAGTTTGAGATTATGCCGATGCCTCCGGCCGAGCGCGCGCCTTCTACGCCGTGGCCGCTGTGGCCCCTGCAATTGCGCATGGAGAGCTCGCACGAAGAGGGCGGGCAGCGCGAGTGGGCGGTGGCGACTACGCATTTCACAGGCGACGCCGAGGGAAACGTGAAACAGCTGCACGGGGTTCGAGTGACGCCGGCTCCCAAGTTCGATCCGATTCCAGGGACGGAATTCACGATGGATGTGGATTTGGTGCTGTTGGCGATGGGGTTCACGGGACCGGTGAAGCAAGGCCTGGTGGAGCAGTTGGGCGTGAAACTCGACGCGCGCGGCAATGTGGCGGCGAACGAACAGGACTGGCAGACTTCGCTGCCGGGCGTGTTTGCGGCGGGGGATGCGCGGCGCGGGCAGTCGCTGGTGGTGTGGGCGATTGCGGAGGGGCGGAAAGCGGCAGCCGCCGTCGATCAATACCTCAAGGGCTAAAGCGCTAAACTGTAATCATGAACGCCCTGAAGCGCTTTATTCTGTGGGAATATCCGCGGGCGAGCTGGCAGTACGACGTGATTGTCGGCGCGATTCTGCTGTTCATCTTCGTCACGCCAAATTACATTTCCTTCCGTGACCGTCCTAAACCCGCCAGCGTGGCGATCGTGCGCGGCGGGTATTGGATCGAGCCGCAACAACTGGCGGGCGTCCCGGATAATTTATTGGCGGCGCGCGCGGCGGCGGTGGTGAATGCCAAGTACAAAGCCCACGCCGTGATAGCGACCGTCGAGCCGATCTACGACGACGCCGAACAGGAATTAAAAGGCTACCTGGCGTTTCCACAACAATAAGTGAAAACTGCATTTTCCATTTTGCTGCTGGCGGCTACGCTCGCGCCGGCCGAATCGTTGGCCGAGGTGCTGGCGCGCATGGATCAGGCGGCCGCGGATTTTCATTCGCTCTCGGCGCAAATGAAGCGCGTGCAATTCACGGCGGTGCTGAGCGAGACCTCGGAAATGGACGGCGTTGTGCGTTTGCGGCGGAACAAGGGCGGCACCGAAGGCGTGGTCGAGTTTCAGCAGCCGGAACAGCGCACGGTGTTCATTAAAGGCAAGACGGTGCAGATTTACTATCCCAAGGCCAATACGCTGGAGATTTACGACGCCAGTAAATATTCGAGCAACATGGACCAAATTCTGCTGCTGGGGTTCGGCACTTCGTCGGTGGAGCTGAAGAAATCTTACGACTTCAAAGATGGCGGCACGCAGAAGATTGGCGGCGTCTCGACAACGCGGCTGGAATTGACGCCAAAGTCGGCGGAACTGCTGAAGCTGATTACCAAGATCGAGCTGTGGATTCCGGAAGGGCAAAGCAATCCGATCCGCGCGAAGTTCAGTGAGCCATCGAAGAACTACGAGCTGGTGGATTACTCGGATATTAAAGTGAACCCGCCGCTGGCGGAATCGGCGTTTAAATTTGAGCCGCCCGCAAAAATCAAGACAATTTACCCACAGAAGTGAAAGCTTCCACTTCCTGCTGGCTGCCGATCAGCAGCGGCGTGCGCTGGTGAATGGAGCTGGGCTGGATTTCCAAGATGCGTTTTTCACCGTCGGTGGCGAGGCCGCCGGCTTGTTCCGTAATGAACGCTAAAGGGTTCGCTTCGTACATCAAGCGCAGCTTACCGCTGGGATGGCTCTTGGTGGGCGGATAGAGGAACACGCCGCCTTTGAGGAGCGTGCGGTGAAAATCCGCAACCAGGGATCCGGCGTAGCGCGAGCTGTACTCGCGGCCGAGTTCGCCGCGGCGCAGGCGTGCCAGGTAATCCTGATAATGCGGCGGGAAAGCGTCGGCGTTGGCTTCGTTCACGGAATAGTAATTTCCACATTTAGGCATTTGCATGTTGTCGTTGCAAAGGATGTAGGCTCCGATGCCGGGGTCAAGGGTGAAGCCGAAGACGCCGCGGCCGGCGGTGTAGACGAAGATGGTGGAGGAGCCGTAGACGACGTATCCGGCGGCCACTTGCTTATAGCCGGGCTGGAGGGCGGCGCCCGCGTGATCGTCTTCGAAGCCATCGGGGCGGCGGAGGATGGAGAAGATGGTGCCGACGCTCATGTTGACGTCGATGTTCGAGGAGCCGTCGAGCGGATCGAACACGACGATATACCTACCGGTGCCGGGAGCGCAGTCGAAGACCACGGGCTCTTCGTTTTCTTCAGAGACGAGCATGGCTACCCCGTCGCGTCCGGCTAGCGATTCGAGCAAAGCCTGGTTCGCGTAGACGTCCAGCTTCTGC
>JALYJH010000268.1 GCA_030775415.1 Acidobacteriota bacterium
AATCGTCCAGGCCCGCCAGCGGAACAAAGTCTTTGATTTTCGGGCTGCGGCCATCGGTGCGCTTTCCCAGGCGCACGGTTCCCAGTTGAGTGAGCGATCCAATGGGCTGCCCCAGGCCTCTCTTCACCGCTTCAACTCCAGCGATGAACGTAGTACTGACCGCTCCAATTCCAGGAATCAGCACCCCCAATTTACCCTGCGCGGGCGCAATCCTGACATTTGTTAAGGTGGACAACTGCGAATCTCCTTGGGTAGGGCGAGGATGCTCAAACGTACCCTCGAACAGGGCTGCCGGGCGCCTATCCTTCGGTATTCTAACATTTTGATCTAAGGTACGCGACTGATCGGAAGAACAATGTCGGCGCAAAGCGCGCCGACATCGTGGGATTCGCCCCACATCGTGGGATTCGCCCCTGTTGCTAACAAGTCAAGTTGTCCGGTTTTATTAACACGTGATCTGTCCGCTTTGCATTGTAAAGTGAGTCTCCAGTCGCTCTAAATCAAAGAGGTTCTTCTTCCTTACCGGCCTAAGCCGCCACTAGCGGCTTTGTTCTTGGCCGGCGCTTTCACCCGCCCGAGCGTCAGCGAGTGGCGGTGTGCCCCCGGCTTGCCCCCGGAGGGGGAAACGGGAAAGGGGGAGATCAAAGGCTGCCTTGCTGCCGCAGGCTGATTCTCCGTTCGCGCAGCTCGCTTTTTGGCTGCCGCCGTCAGAACCGGTCGGCCGTGAGCATCGAACCGTCCAATCACGTGAGGTCCGTATCGTATCGAGACCATTCCGTCTAAGTGCTCGTGGATCGTTGCCGTGCAGCCGGCTAACGTGTTTCGAAATGCCGTCTTGCCGATTTGCCATACCCGGTCTCCCCTTGTGACCGTGTTGTCCTGGGCCACCACACGCTCGCTCTGCACCGTGAAGATCCAGTTCAGATCCGTTCGCGCCGTCTTGCGAAAAGCCGTGCCTTTCTCCTTAGCCGCGACGCTAAACTTTTCATTGAACTCCGCCATGTAGCTCTCGCGCAGGAATGCGTTGGCCCTCTCCACGGTCTCGATTCCCGCCAACCGCAGCTCTTGCGGCAACCGCCCCTGCCACGTCCCGAAGCTGCGCTCCGATCGGCCCCGGGCTTGCGGCGAGTACGCCGGAATCATCTGTACTCCCAGTTCTTTCATCGCCCGGCCTACTTGCGTCAGCCGCTGCTTGTCCACCTTCTCGCCAGCCTTCGGCGTCACGAAAAAATGGCTGCCACGATCGCTATACAACGCGCAGAACAGACCCTGCTTCTCGATCACTTCGCGCAGCCCCGCCATCACCGTCCGGGTCGATTCTTCCTCCACCAGCTGCGCGTAGTAAATCTCGCTCGTGGCATCGTCCAGAATCACGATCAGATCGTGCCAACGCTGATCTCCAAACCATTGATGCTTGCTTCCATCGATGTGCAGCAACATCCCTGGCATCGGCCGTCGCTCTCTTCGACGCCGGTGTTTGCCGCGCTTCCGCTGCCTAGCCACCAGGCCCGCCCCCTGCAGTGCCTGCTGTACCCACGTGTAGCTCAGCTGGATGCCATGCTCGGCCTTAAGCTTCTCGTGAAAATGCCGAATGTTGAGATCGTAATAGGTCTCTTTATACAGCTGCAGCACTTGCTCTACGGTTGCGAGCGCGATCCTCCGCGGACTAGCCTTGCCCTTCCGGCGGTCTCCCAATCCGGCATAGCCGTCCTCCTCCAACCGCTCCCGCCAACGCCGCATCGTGCGGTCCGTCACCCCGATGATCTCCGCTGCATCCCACCAGCTGATCTTCTTCGCCAGCGCCTTCAAAAGTACGTCTTGTAGTTTCATCATCCGCTCCATTTCAGAGCTCGAATACGTTCCGCTGGGTTCCAATACCCAAGCTTCGCGTCCAAGCTCCGCTTTTTAAAAGCGGACACATCATCTGTTAATTTAACCGGACAGATCACATGTTAACGACAAGCGTGCATTCGACCCTTCAGCGCAAAAAAAGCCTGTGCTATGATGCTTTCGCGCTAACGGATCACTGGCATTCGCGTGGCCGCTGGGGGCTTCGAGCCGCCGCTCCCGCGATTAAGATCAATTATCAAGGAGACACGACTTGAAGAGCGCCGATGAGACCACCCGCGAGGATCTCGACAAGGCACGCGATCAATTGCGCCATGCGCTGAGCGAAACCGAGAAGGACGCGGAACGGGCGCGGGACCGGATTCGGGAGAAGACGCGGGAAGAGCGCGACGGTCATCAATAAGTATCATCTGGCCATGGCTGCCTCATTTCTACGAGTGAGGCGTTAGAACTAAGCCGCTGGCGCGGCGGACGCAGCTGCGTGGGTGTGCTGGACGATAGATAGCGGTAGCGTCGGTCACAGAAAGGAGCTTTTCTGTGACCTCACTTCGCCAACGGGTGCTGGACGAACTCCAGCGCCGTAACTATTCGTCGGAAACAACTCGCGGCTACATCCACGCGATCCAGCAGTTTGCGGATTACTTCGGCAAATCGCCGGAACGGCTGGGCGGCCAGGAGATTCGCCAGTTCCAGTTGCATCTGCTCAGGGATAAGAAGCTCGCGCCCGGCACGGTCGAGGGGCGTATGTCAGCTTTGCGTTTTCTCTATAAGAAGACCCTGAAACGGCGCGATATCGCTTACGACGATCTGATCTTTCCAAAGGTTCCCCGGAAGCTTCCCGTCGTGCTGAGTCCGGAGGAAATCACACGGATGATCGAGGCCGCCCCGAACCTGATGCATCGCACCATCCTGATGCTTCTCTACGGAACTGGCATGCGCCGCACCGAGGCGTCGCTGCTTAAGGTGAACGACATCGACAGTGAGCGGATGGTCATTCATATTCAGCAAGGCAAGGGCTCACGCGACCGCGATGTGCTCATGACGCCGAAGCTGCTGGAAGCTTTGCGCGCGTACTGGCGCTGGAAGAAGCCGAAGATTTATCTGTTTCCCAGTACGGCCGGCCATCGCGGTCTGGAGCAGCCCATCTCCCATAGGACCGTTTGGTATGCCTGCAAGGAGGCAGCGGCGCGAGCAGGAATCAAGAAGCGCATCGGGCCGCACACGCTACGCCACAGCTTCGCCACGCACTTGCTGGAGTCCGGAACGGATCTACGAACCATTCAGCTTCTGATGGGCCATGCGGACCTGAAGCACACCACCTTGTATCTTCACCTGTCGAATCGCCATTTGCGCGCCGCGGTTAATCCGCTGGACCAGATCATCATTGGCAGTCACAACCCATCGCGAAAGCGGCCGGAGAACTATCCGGCGTGAAACGCCCACCCTGGGAGGTGGCCGACGTCATTCACAGGGCAGGAACCAGATTCATCGAACGCTATCGCGCATCGTTGACTTGGGCGCAGCTCAAAGTACTCAGCGCTATTGCACGCTGCCGGACAGCGGCGCTGGGTGGACATCGCGATCAATGCGCTCGATGCGGTTATCAGGCCATCTCCTACAACTCCTGCCGCAATCGCCACTGTCCGAAGTGCCAGACCAACACTCGCGAGAAATGGCTTCGCGCCCGGGAGCAGGAACTGCTTCCGGTAAGTTATTTTCATCTGGTCTTCAGCGTTCCCCATGCACTGGTGCCGCTGATCTGGCAGAACAAGAAAGTTCTTTTCAGACTCCTGTTCGAAGCAAGCTCGGCGACCTTACTCGAAGTAGCGGCCGATCCCAAACGCCTCGGCGCAGAAATCGGTTGCCTCAGCATCCTTCATACGTGGGGCCAGACGTTGCAGCCTCACCCTCACATCCACTGCGTCGTGCCGGGCGGCGGATTATCCCCCGATCACAGTCGGTGGACTTCGTCGCGATCTCAGTTCTTCCTCCCGGTCAAAGTGCTCAGCCGCGTATTCCGAGGCAAGTTTGTCGCCGGTCTGAAGCGTGCTTTCCGCCGGAAGAAGCTGGCGTTTCACGGAACGTGCCTTCCGCTGTCGAACGAAAAAGCGTTCGCCCAGTTTCTGCGCACGCTGTTTCGCCAGGACTGGGTAGTCTACTCCAAACCACCCTTTGGCGGACCGAAACATGTGCTGCAGTATCTGGCTCGCTATACCCATCGAGTAGCGATCTCCAACCACCGGATCGTCGACGTGACCGACACGCTCGTGGCATTCCATTGGAAGGACTACGCCCATCACAACAGGCGCCGCGTAATGACTTTGAGTCACGAGGAGTTTCTGCGCCGCTTTCTCCTGCACGTCTTGCCGAAAGGCTTCCTGCGCATCCGCTACTTCGGGTTCCTGGCCAACCGCCGGCGTGGCCAGCTGCTCCCGTTGTGCCGGACCTTGTTGTGCCCATCGGTTCCGGCGCCCGAGACATCAACCCCGCCGGTAACTCCCTCGAGTGAACCTGCCATCTGGCAATGTCCTCGCTGCCCAGGGCCAATGCAGATCCTCGAACGACTCACGGCGCTGCAGATCTTGTCGGAGGAATGCAGCCAGGTCTACCTCATTGACAGCTCGTAGTCGCCGAAACACTCTGTCGAACTTCGCATGCTCCTCCGCTCAACTGCGATTCGTGTACCCACACATGCCGATGAGCGCTACTCCGGCTCAACAACGCTCCTTTTTGCGAACTAAAATGGCTCTCCGAAGACAAATCCGACCCCGACGCGCCATCTACCCAGACATACCCCCCCGCCAGATTCGTCCCCAATCGGCTATTGAAAACCCATAGCACGACCTTCACGGCGCACCGCGCCAGCGGCTTCCTTCAAACGCCCTTATCGAAAGTGTCCCGGCTTCACCTTTTACACGCTCCGTCAAGACTGGGCGCCGGAACACTTCCGATAAGAATCTAACGTTTTCGTCCCAAGTGACTCGCCATTCCGCGATTCGTAAACGACAGCCGACAAGACTTGATTTGGATTGGCGGCGGCGGATGGCGACCGTTCCGCTACAGTTCAGCGGGCGTTCCGCCCCATTCTCTTGGATCAAGGTCCGCGTTTCCCGTCAAATTGAGCGCCGCTGACC
>JALYJH010000269.1 GCA_030775415.1 Acidobacteriota bacterium
CTTATGCGCAATAAAATAACCGTAGTGGGCGGGGGCAATGTCGGCGCGAGCGCCGCGATCAACCTCGCGATGAAAGAACTGGGCGATGTGGTGTTGGTCGACGTCGTCGAGGGAGTGCCGCAGGGCAAGGGACTCGATATGGCTCAGATGGGGCCGATCGAGGGCTATGACGTGCAGCTCACCGGCGCCAATGATTACGCGCCTACTGCAAATTCGGACGTCGTTGTAATTACGGCTGGCTTGGCGCGCAAACCGGGCATGAGCCGCGACGATTTGTTGGTTGCGAATTATGAAGTGGTGAAGAGTGTTACCGAGAACATCGCCAAGCATTCGCCGAATGCGATTTTGGTGCTGGTGACGAATCCGCTGGATGCGATGTGCACGGTAGCGCATCACGTGTCGAAGTTCCCCAAGCATCGCGTGGTGGGCATGGCAGGAGTATTGGACTCGGCGCGATTCCGGACGTTTATCGCGATGGAATTAAATGTGTCGGTGGAGAATGTGACCGCTGTTGTGCTGGGAGGGCATGGCGACACGATGGTTCCGGTGACGCGCTTGTCGAACGTCTCGGGGATTCCGTTGAGCGAGTTGATTCCAGCGGACCGGTTGGCTGCGATTGTGGATCGCACGCGCAATGGCGGCGCTGAGATCGTGAAGTACTTGAAGACGGGTAGCGCGTATTATGCTCCATCCGCAGCGGCTGTCGAGATGGTGGAATCGATTCTGAAGGACAAGAAAAAGGTTCTGCCGTGCGCGGCGCTGCTCGAGGGCGAGTACGGGATCAAAGGTCTGTTCGTGGGCGTGCCGGTGAAGCTGGGCCGCAACGGCGTCGAGAAGATCTATGAGATGCAGCTTAACGCAGAGGAAAAGGCGATGCTCGCGAAGAGCGCGTCGTCGGTGCAGGAACTGGTGGACGTTCTCAAGCCAAAGATGACTGGCGCGGCTGCCTAGTTCACGCCTAGCTTGTGACGGGGCTGCGGTGGGTGGCGGGATTACTGGTGCTGTTTAGTCTGCTAGTGATCCTGATCCGCAAGCGGCGTTGAACTTTCAATCACCGTCACCTCAATCGATACCCATCTGGGTCAGGCGGTAGCGCAGGGCGTTGCGCGTTAGCCCCAGCAAGCGGGCTGCTTGGCTCTTATTGCCGTTGGCGCGCTTCAGGGCTTCGCGGATGATGGACTGCTCGTATTGATCAAGTGTCATCCCTTCGGGCAGGAAAGCGTCGCTCGTGAAGGCGGGCTTGGCGCGGCCGATTCCGGATTCGATTTTCACGTCGTCGGCTTCGACCATGGGGCCTTTCGCTAAGAGCACGCTGCGCTCGATTACGTTTTCTAGTTCGCGTACGTTGCCGGGCCAGTGATAGCTGACTAAGCGCTCCATCGCACCTTCGCTGATTTCACCATTGAATTTTTTGGCGAAGTGTTCGACTAAATACGGAATGTCGTCTTTGCGCTCGCGCAGCGGGGGGATGTTCATGGGGACCACGTTCAGGCGGTAATAGAGGTCTTCGCGGAAAGTGCCCTGTTCCAGAGCGGCGCGCAAATCGACATTCGTGGCGGCGATTACGCGGACGTCGGTCTGCTGGGTCTTGTTACTGCCCAATCGCTCGAACTCGCGTTCTTGCAAGATACGTAGCAATTTTACTTGCACGGATGCCGGCACGTCGCCAATTTCGTCCAGCATCACGGTGCCGGTGTTGGCTTGTTCGAACTTGCCCGGTTTAGAGATGTTGGCGCCGGTGAAGGCCCCTTTTTCATAGCCGAAGAGTTCGCTTTCCATTAAATTTTCGGGGATGGCGGTGCAGTTAATCTTGACGAAGGGCCGATCCTTGCGCGGGGAGTGCTGATGGATCGCTCGGGCAATCATGTCTTTACCTACGCCGCTTTCACCGGCTAGCAGAACTGTCGCGCGGGTCGGGGCTACGCGCATAATCGTCGCGAAAATCTCCTGCATGACGGGACTGCTGCCGATGATGTTTTCGAACTGGTAGCGCTGACCTAACGCCTCGCGGAGCTCGCGATTTTCATTGCGGAGATTGCTGACTTCTAGTGCCTTTTCGACGACCACGCTGAGGTGATCGAGTGAAAACGGTTTAGGCAGGAAGTCGACGGCACCACGCTTCATAGCCTCCACGGCGTTTTCGACGGTGCTGAAGGCGGACATAACGACCACGGGCGTGTGAGAGTTTTGGGCTTTGAGTTTTTCTAGCAACTCCAAACCGTCCATGCCGGGAAGTTTGAGGTCGGTCAAGATGAGGTCGACGTCTCCGGCTAGTTTCCAGCCTTCTTCGGCGGTGCCGGCGCCTTGGACTTCGTAATCGGCGGCGGCTAGGTGCAGGCCGACAACACGGCGCTGCTTTTCTTCGTCTTCGATTACTAAGATGGAGGCTTTGCGCATGAACTTTCTATTGTCGCCTTAACGGCAGGAAGACGCGGAATACGCTGCCTTCGCCCAAGGCGCTTTCTACAGTGATGCGTCCGCCGTGTTCGTCGAGGATCTTGGAAATGATGGCCAGGCCAAAGCCGATGCCGTCGGTTTTCGTCGTGAAGAATGGGTTGAAAATGTTCTCGATGTTCTTGGGGTCGATGCCAGAGCCGCGGTCGATCACGGCCACTTCCACTTCCTTGAAATCGGAAAGTGTTTTCACTGTCACGATGCCGCCGGGGGGGCTGGCCTGGGCGGCGTTGACTAACAGGTTGGCGATGACGCGTTCCATGAGTTCGGCGTCGAAGCGCACAGGGGGCACATCGGGAGAATAGTTTTTGAAAATCGTCACCGATGTCCCGATGTTTTTCTGTTCGCGCTCGAAGCGGGCGATGGCGGTGTCCAGCATCGTTGTGATGTCGGCGGTTGCAAATTTCAGGTGTTGGGGCCGCGCGAAATCTAAGAACCGAGTGATGAGAGAATTTGTGCGGTCGACTTCAGAGGTAATGAATCCGGCCATCTCTTGCGCGAGCGCGTTTTCTTTGGACACTTGCTTCGACAGTAGCTGCGCAGACGTCTTCATGGTCCCCAGGGGGTTGCGCAGCTCGTGGGCCAATCCGGCGGTGAGTTGTCCCAAGGCTGCCAGGCGCTCGGCGCGGCGGACTTCGGCTTGGGCTTCTTGCAGGCTGCGGTTGGCGCGGGCTAGCTCTTCCACGGCTTGCTGAGCTTTGTGTTTTTCTTCTTGGTTCGCTTGTGCCAGTTGATAAGTCAGGTAGCCGACTACAGGGAGGAACAGCGTTCGCAGAACTAATTCCGGGATTTGGTCTTCGGGGACGAATTCGTTTTCTCCTAAAAAACCCAGAAACGAAAGATAGACGGCGCAGGCGCCCAGCGAGGTAGTGGCGGTGCCAAGTAATCCAAAGTTGGTCGCGCCAGTGATTACGGGGAGGAAGAGCACCAGGTAGAAGCTGCTCGACACCCCGTAGGTAAAGCCGATCAGGAGATAGCAGAGGGCTAGCTTTAGAACTACGGATGCCCTGGCGCCTATGCGCGGTTCGAGAACTTGCACGATTGCGAGGGCGACCAGGGCGGCGATAGTGCGCGGGCTGCGGCCGGGACCGAACACGGCTAGCGCGGAAAAAAAGAGCAGCCAGACGAAATCCTGCGGGCGGACGTAACGGCGCCAAGTGGACGGCACTGAGGATATTCTAGCGTTGCGAAGGGGCGGTGCGCCGTCAAATGTGACACAATATGAAAAACGTAGTTCTCGCATGCCCCAATCAAACACTCCTGATTCGTCCGAGGTGACTCCAGTTGACACCTCTTTCGCAGACATACTCAACGAGTTCGAACAAGCGCACCATGCGCGTGGGGAGACGCTCGAAGGAACGGTGGTGTCGATAACGGCAGATTCGGTGTTTGTTGATATCGGGCGAAAGACAGACGGCGTGTTGCCGGTGGATCCCAAAACTCCCCTGCAGCCTGGGCAAAAACTGATTGTTTCGATTCGCGGACGCGACGAAGAGGGCAACTATCAGTTGTCGACCATTCGTGTCGAAACGCCTAAGGACTGGACTGGGCTCGAAAAAGCATTTGCCGACAAGAGCGTGATCTCAGGCCATGTGATGGAAGTCGTAAAGGGCGGATTACGCGTGGATGTGGGTGTGAAGGCCTTTATGCCGGCTTCGCGCAGCGGCGTGCGCGAGGTTGCGGATCTCGAAAAGCTAGTGGGGCAGGACATCGAGTGCCGCATCACTAAGCTCGACACCGCCAGCGAAGATGTTGTCGTCGACAGGCGTGTGGTTTTGGAGGAGCGGGAGCGGCAGACCAAGCAGGAAGCGTTCGGGAAACTGCAGGTGGGAGATGTGGTGCACGGCACCGTGCGCACCTTGACGGATTTCGGGGCGTTTGTGGATCTGGGCGGCGTCGACGGGCTGTTGCATGTTTCCGACATGACCTACGCGCGCGGCGTGAAGCCGTCGGACGTGGTTTCACAGGATCAGCAAATTGATATTAAAATTCTGAAGATCAACCGCGAGACGCGCAAGATTTCTCTGGGCCTGAAACAGCTGGCGCCGGATCCGTGGACGGTGGCAGCTGAGAAGTATCAAGTGGGCGAGCGCATTCGCGGCAAGATTTCACGGGTGGCTGATTTCGGGGCGTTCGTCGAGCTGGAGCCAGGGATCGAGGGGCTGATTCACGTTTCTGAGATGTCGTGGACTCGCAAGAACGTGAAAGCGTCGGATGTCGTGAAGCCCGGCGACGGGGTCGAAGTCGTAGTTCTTGGAGTCAACGGGGCCGATAAGCGGATTGCGCTCGGGCTCAAGCAGGCGCTGGGCGATCCTTGGGAAGAAGCGCTGAAGAAGTATCCAGTAGGGGCGCAGGTGGAAGCTCCGGTGACTAGCCTGGCTAAGTTCGGCGCATTTGTTGATTTGGGGAATGGGATCGAGGGGATGATCCACATCGGCGACATCAGCCATGAAAAGCGATTGAATCATCCCAGCGACGCTTTAAAAGTCGGCGAGGTTGTCAAAGCGCAAGTGCTTGAGGC
>JALYJH010000270.1 GCA_030775415.1 Acidobacteriota bacterium
GCCCAGGAGGTAGCGCGACCGCATATTTTTCCGGTCGGGATCGAGGCGGATGGCTTCGCGCGCGTTCTTTTCCGCGATGTCAATGTGCTGGGTCTGGAGATTCCCCAAGCTGCTTAGATAATAGACGTCGGCGGAGTTCAGCGGGTCCAGGCGCAGCCATTGATCGGTGCGGTCCACCAGTTCCTGCCATTTGGATTCGCGGACTGCCAGCCATGAGAGGCGCTCGAAGGGCTGAATGTATTTGGGCTCGATGGCAATGGCTTGCTCGTAATCTTTGCGCGCGAGATCGAGGTGACCGTTTTCTTCCTGGAGGCGGCCTAGATCGAACCAGGCAACGGAATATTTGGGGTAGATCTCGAGGGCTTTTTCAAAATCTTTTTGGGCTTCGTCCCCATTGCGTTTGGCGGCGGCGGCCTGGCCTTTCTCGTAAGCTTTGCGGGCGTCTTTGGGGGCGAGCGCGGAGACCACGCTGATGGTGAGGCCGTCCACTTTCCCGAGGCGGTGCAGGAAGATGGTGCCGATGTCGGGGTTATCCATGTAATGAATGTTGCTGAGCGGGACCCGGTCCGACCTGAAGCCGGGAAGCTCGGCTGTGAGATCGCAACCCCAGAGTTCGCGTTCATTGAAGCTTCCGCGGCCGGAGGAGCCGCCTATGTTGCTCCTATTTCCGAGAGGCGAGCCGGGGCCGCTGAAGGAGGGCTGGGAGCTGGCGTCCTGCACCTCAATATTCTGGCCTACCTGGAAACTGAAGCGCCCTTTTTTATCGGTGTAGGTTTCAATGCGCGGAGGGCCGCCGCAGACGCGCTGGATCTTGACGCGATCGGGGAGAGGGAGGCCGTCGCTGAGAACCACGGTTCCGGAGATAAAGATGATTTGCGGGCTGGTGGAGTCGCCGGGGAACGGGGTGCTGGGCTGGCGGGAGCTGGTGCTTCCGCTGGACGAGAAAGGGGGTGGGGACGAGCTGGTGGCCTTCTGTGCGTTAGCGGCGGCGGCGGCGAAGGACAGTGCGGCGGCGGCGAAAATTATGGGTCCTCGAAATTGCATGGCGCCTCCTGCCCTGGGCCGATTATACTCCGCGGGAAAGGGCGGACGGAAGCGTTATTACTGGAGGACGGGCAGCGTCAGGTAATTGGCGGGGACGAACAGGCTGCCTTCGGTGGTTCCCTGGGGAGCGATGCGGCGGAGTTGCGCGGCCAGGTCCTTCGGGGCGATGCGGGTGTGGAGGGCCGCGTCGAAGGCGTGGAAGACTTGGCGGACTTGCTCGGGGGATTCGTGGACGAATTCGAGGCGGTAATGGATGATGCCGCAGTGCCGCCAGGAGTCGAGGTGGGCGCTGGCTTCCTGGGCTTCGGCGCCGAAGACGGTATTGCGGCAGCCTACGTCGGCGAGGACGGGGTGAGCGCGGCCTTTGGCGTCCTGGAGGGAGACGCGGTGCTTTTCGCAAGGGCGGCCGCAGTCGCGGTAGCTGGTTCCCGAGGAGAGGAAGCGGCAGAAGACGCAGTGCTCGGTGTGGAAGACGGGGAGGTGCTGGTAGGCGATGGTTTCGATATTTTGCGGTCCGATGGCGAGGGCCAGGGCTGCCACTTGGGCGGCGTTCAGGTCATGAGTGGGAGTGAGGCGGTCCAGACCCAGGTCGAGGAATAATTCGGCGGAGATGGAGTTGGCTATGTTGAGGCTGAAGTCCCCGATGAGCGGGGCGTGGGCGCGGCCGCGCAGGGCGTGAAGGAGGCCGGCGGGGCGGACCAGAATGGGGCAGTCGAGATCGACCAGGAAATTCGGAATACGGGCTTCGCCGGGTTTCAGGACGCGGGGGCTAGCTACGCGGGCGGGAATGCCGCTGGCTTTGACGCGCTCGATGGAGGGACGGAGGCCGTAGAGGTCCAGGTAGTCGAGCGTGATGCTGGCGGGGGCAAGGGTGAGCGCGGCGGCGAGTTGTTCGGGCGTGCGGACTAGCAGATGAATTTGGGGCGCGCCGGTGGGTTCGGGACGGGGCGGGGGATGAACGAAATTTTTGAGGGCGGCGGCGGGGTCGTGGATTTCGGCATGGGGCGGGCGGGTTGCGAGGTCTTGGAGTTTCTCTACCGCTTCGCGGCGCATTTGGTTCAGCGTCGAGACAGGCGCGAAGAGGGAGGCTTCGATATGGAGAGTCAGGTTTCCTAATTCATAGGGGGTGTTGCCGAGGCGTCCCAATTGGTCGCGCAGCATTTCCAGAGTGAGGCCGCGGTTGTGGGCTTCGGCGAGGGGGGCGGGCGAGTCGATCTGAACGGCGATGCCGGGCTGTTTTTCGAGGGACCAGATGGAGCGGAGGGGTTGGCCTGCGCGCGCTTCAATGGCGATGTCAACGCGCTGGCGGGTTAAGAGGGTGGCAGCTTCTAAAAACGGTCGGGCGAGGCGGTCAATTTCTGGATCGTGGGTGCGCCAGAGGAGGTCGCCCACATGGATGCGATCGAAGCGAATGGCGCCGTTGGCGAATTCGAGATCGATCTCGCCGCTGAGTTGGCTGTGGGCGGCGAAAACGCGTCCGCCTTCTTCGGGCTCTTCCGGAGAGCGCCAGGAGGCTGCGTCGAAAACTACGCCGTCGCCGGGTTTCAGGGGGGCGATGTCGTTGGCGGGGGCGGGGGATATGGTTACGCGATCATAGCTTACGCGGGTGACGGTGCCGATTTCCACGCCGCGGTGGCGAGGGGCGCGGCCTTCGACAACGGTCTGGTGATTGGTGCCGGTAAGGAAGAAGGGCCCAAGGCCACGGGAATAGACCTGCTCGAGTTGCAGTTCTTCGCGAGCGGTGATGTTGAGCGGGCGGCCGGCCCAGGCTTCGTCGACAGCCTGGCGATAAGCGCGGGTGGTGAGGGCGACGTAATCAGCGTCTTTGTAGCGGCCTTCTATCTTGATGGCGGCTATACCGGCGTCGACGATTTCGGGAATCTGGCGGAGGGCGTAGAGATCGCCCGGGGAGAGCAGATAGCGGGCGTCGGCGAGGGGCTGGATGTTGCCATCGACCAGCAATTCGTAGGGGAGGCGGCAGGCTTGGGCGCACTGGCCGCGGTTGGCGCTGCGGCCTCCCCAGGCCTCAGACGAAAAACACTGGCCGGAGTAGGCTACGCAGAGGGCGCCGTGGACGAAGATTTCTAAATCGCACTGAGCTTCGGCGGCGATGGCGCGGATTTCTTCTAGCGAGAGTTCGCGGGCGAGCGTAACGCGGTCGACGCCGAGGTTGCGGGCGAGTTCGACACCGCGGGCGTCGGTGATGCTCATTTGCGTGCTGCCGTGGAGCTTCATGTCCGGGGCGATTTCGCGGGCCAGGCGGACGGCGGTGAGGTCCTGGACGATTAGGCCGTCGGCGCCGGCTTCGGCGATGGCGGCGATGACGCGGGCGGCTTCCGTGAGCTCGTGTTCAAAGAGCAATGTGTTGAAAGTGACGTAGCCGCGGACGCCGCGCGAGTGCAGGGTGCGGAGGGCTTCGGGAAGTTCTTGCAGATCGAAGCCGGCTTTGGCGCGGGCGGTGAAGTGTTTTAGGCCAAAGTAGACGCCATCGGCGCCGGCTTCGATGGCGGCGTGGAGTTGCGGCCAATGGCCGGCGGGACTTTTCACTTCTGGCTTGCGTCGCATCAGTGTTCGACGGCGGTGACGCCGACCTCAGAGCCGGTGCCTTGCGAGACATTGGCGACTACTGCGTCCAAGGTACGGTCTTTGTTGCCGGTGGCGGCGTGGAGTTCTCCGGCGGCGGTGGTGTTTTCTTTCAAGTCGACTTCGAAGCCGGCGGATTGGAGCTGATTACGGTAATAGGTGAGGACTTTTTTGAAGTCATCGGGAGCGTGGAAATTGAAACCGTAGGTGAGCTCGCCACGGGTTTGCTTGCTGCTGATGTTTTCGGTGGTGGCGCCGGGATATCTGGGAACCCAAGCGAAGCGGTTGGCGCCTTCGGAGGAAGGCGAGTCCGTCAGAAAGGGTTTCGAGGGGGCGAGCAGATCGGTTTTCGTGGCGCTGGTGGACTTTTTAAATACCACGATAAAAATCGCGAACGCGAGCAGAACTACGCTAAACATCACGCGCAGCAACGGATTGATTCTTCTTGCGGGAGCCATGGCCTACAGTTTCATGATATCGGCTTTGCGTTACCCTGTTCGTTGATGATCTCTTTCACTTGTAATATTTGCGGCACGGGGAACGCTTTGGAAGAGATTCCATGGGAGGCACCAACGTGCTCGGGATGCGGCTCGAATGTGCGGATGCGGGCGCTGATTTACATGCTGTCGATTGAATTGTTCGGCGCGGCGCGGACGCTGCCGGAGTTTCCCAAGGACAAGAAAATCCGGGGATTCGGATTGAGCGATGCTCTGCTATACGCCACGCCGCTGGAACAGAAGTTCGATTACACCAATACTTATTACGACCGGCAGCCGTACCTGGATATTACGCAGCCGCATTCGGAGCAGTATGGAACTTACGACTTCATTTTGTCGAGCGATGTTTTTGAGCATGTGGCGATTCCGGTGGAGCGGGCGTTTGAGGAGGCCTTCCGGCTGCTGAAGCCGCACGGGGTTTTGTGCATCACGGTGCCTTCTTCGGGGGCGGATGAGGACACGGTCGAGTATTATCCCGACCTCCACGAATATTCGATTGTGGAGTTGGGCGGGGAGCATGTGCTGGTGAATCGGAAAAAAGATAAAACGCTGGAGGTTCATCAAAATCTGGAATTTCATGGCGGGATTGGGGCGACGCTGGTGATGCGGCAGTTTTCGCAAAGGGATTTGGCGGGGAAGCTGCGCGGATCGGGATTCACGCAGGTAGAGTATCAAACGGAGTCGGTTCCGGAGTTCGGGATTGTGCTGGTAGGGAACTGGAGTTTGCCGTTGGTGGCTCGCAAAGTGGCGCGGGAAGAGGGGGCTGCGCCTAAGGCAATGCCGGTTTGGGAAGCGCCGGCTGCTTCGCAGGCGTCTCCGGTGGCGACGGAAGCGGAAGCGGCC
>JALYJH010000271.1 GCA_030775415.1 Acidobacteriota bacterium
CATTGAAGTTGAGGGCAACCTCGCCGAAGCCCTGGAAGTGGTCTATAAATCCTGGCCCGGCGGAGCCGACAGCGGTTGGTACCAGCGCCTCACATCCACTTGGATGGACCGCCTCCAATCCAACAGCCTCGCTGGCTCCCGCAATAACATTCACCGCCACTACGATCTGGGAAATGATTTCTACCGCCTGTGGCTCGATGAGCAAATGGTCTATACCTGCGCCTACTTCGCCACACCCGCGGCCACTCTCGAAGCCGCGCAGGAGGCAAAACTAGACTACGTCTGCCGTAAACTCCAACTGCGTCCCGGCGAGCGCGTAGTCGAAGCCGGCTGCGGCTGGGGCGCCCTCGCGCTTCACATGGCTCGCTACTACGGAGTCTCCGTCAAAGCCTTCAACATCTCCCGCCAGCAGATCTCCTTCGCCCGCCGCCGTGCCGCCGAATCCGGGCTCAGCGATAAAATCGAATTCATAGAAGACGACTGGCGCAACATCTCCGGCACCTTCGATGCCTTTGCGTCAGTAGGAATGTTGGAACACGTCGGCGTCAACAACTTCGCTCACTTCGGAGATGTCATCCACCGTTCCATCGGAGAATCCGGTCGCGGCCTGCTTCACTTCATCGGAAAGAGCCACAAAGGTGTATTCAGCCGTTGGATCCGCAAGCGTATTTTCCCCGGCGCTTACGCCCCCACGCTCAACGAAGCCATGCATATCCTGGAGCCCCACAATTACTCCGTCCTGGACGTAGAAAACTTGCGCCCGCACTACGCCCGCACACTGGAATATTGGCTGGAACGCTTCGACAAATGTTCCCAGCAAGTGGCAGCCATGTATGACCCCTGGTTCGAGCGCGCCTGGCGCCTCTATCTGGCCGGATCGATCGCCGCCTTCCGCGCCGGCACTTTGCAACTCTTCCAGATTTCCTTCGCCGGCCAAGCTCGCCAGCCGGTCACTTGGACCCGCGCCCCGCTCTACACCGCTGTGAAGGATTCCAAATGGACACATGCGATGTCCTGATCGTGGGCGGCGGCCCCGCCGGTTCCTCCTGTGCCTGGGCGCTACGGAATTCCGGCCTCGACGTAGCCATCCTCGACAAACAGATTTTCCCTCGCGATAAGATCTGCGGCGGCTGGATCACCCCTGCCGTTCTAGCGCAACTTGAAATCGACCCGCAAGAATATGCGCGCCACCACCTGCTCCAGCCCATCACTAGTTTCCGTGTAGGCCGCATCGGTGGCCCAGCCGTTGAAACCGATTACGGCAAACCCGTAAGCTACGGCATCCGCCGCCGCGAATTCGATGACTATCTATTAAGACGTTCCAACGCCCGCCTCATCCTAGGCACCGCATTAACCAGCCTGAAGCGCACGAACAACCAGTGGATCGCCAACGATCAAATCCGCGCGAACACCGTAATCGGCGCCGGCGGACACTTCTGCCCCGTAGCCCGACTGGTAGGAAACAAAAAACCCGGCGAACCCGCCGTGGTAGCCCAAGAAGTCGAATTCCAAATCGACCCTGCCGCTTGCCGGGTGAAAAGCGAAAAGCCAGAGCTGTACTTCTGTGCCGACATGAAAGGCTACGGCTGGTGCTTCCGCAAAGGCAACATCATGAACATCGGCCTCGGGAGAGCCGATCCCCACGCCCTAACCGCCCACGTGACGAACTTCGTAGAATTCCTAAAGTCCACTGGCCGAATCGCCTTCGAAGTCCCGCCGCTCCACGGCCACGCCTATCTCCTCGAAGGAACCTCCATCCGCACCATCCTCGGTGACGGAGTCCTCCTGATCGGCGACGCCGCCGGCCTGGCCTACCCACAAAGCGGCGAAGGCATACGCCCTGCCGTAGAATCCGGCCTCTCCGCCGCCAAAGACATCCTGGCCAATCGCCTAAGCGACTACCGCACCCACAAACCCCAACCCTGGCGCCACATCCCCTCAGCCATAATCAATCCCGCCGCCCGCCTGCTCCTAACCACCCATTGGTTCACACGCAAAGTAGTCCTGAACACCTGGTTTTTAAATAGGGACGGAGCCTGATTATTGCCCCAAAATGGAAATTACCGTTTTGGAACCGCTTACTTCCCGGCCGCCGGGCTTTCCTTGGTCGTGTCCTCAGGCAGCGCCTCCGGCACATCGCCGAACTGAATGTTCGTCTCCGCGCCGAACCGGTTGTACAACCTGAACTCAACCTCGTTCTTCACCAGAAACTTCCCCTCACGCGATCGAATCTCCGACTTCAACGGCAGCAAATAAGGCTGCCCCGAAATCTTCATGAAGTCGTAGTTCATATCCAAGTCCACGCTTTGCACCGGAAAATCCACCGGCAGATTTTCCACTTCCAGCTTGATACGCATCACCATTTTGCTATCCCGATCCGCGTATACCAACCCGTGATACCCAGCGATCACCGTCCGCTGCACAGCCTCTGAATAAATGCTGTACTGCGAATGCAGCTGCTGCACATGAAAGCTGAAGACGTACATGCGCTTCCCGCGCAGCGTCGCCCATCGCTCCCAATTGAACTCCGTCGCCGTCTGCGGATCGAAAATCTCCTTCAGCATCGTCCCGAACTCGCCCGACGAACTCGCCCCTTGCTTCTGCTCGTGCTTGACGTTGCCGGTCACCGGCACGCCATTGATCGAAACAACTTTGTAGTCTTCCTTCTGCTCGAAATAACTAAGGCGCTCCGCAATCGTATCGATCAGCCGGAAGTTCTCAAGACCGCTCGAATCCCCATAACGCCGCGTCACCTGCAGACAAATAAAATTCGGCAGGCTCTTGATGTAGTTCCGCGCCCCCTCCGTAATGTCCGCCAGAATTTGCTTCTGCTCGATCGAATCCGGCGCAGGCGGTCCCGTCACCACCACTTTCGGAGCCGGCGGAGGCGGCGCCTCCAAACTTGCCGACTCCGTAATCAATCCCTTCAGCGCCGCTACTGTCTGCGGACCCGCACCCATCCCCTGCAGCTCTTCCACCTGCCGCGCCTCCAGCCGGTTCGAAAGCTTTACGTTCTTCTTAATGAAATTAGCGATAGCGCGGTCCTCATGCCGCAACTGAACAGAGGATTTGACGAAGCTGACAAGTTGCTCCACCGTCAGCTTACTCTGCGCCCACATCCCGCCTGAGAGAACTACCATCACCCCCAGCCGTGCCATCCAGCGCATCATTTGCCTTCCGTGTTCTTATTATCCTCCGGCAAAGCTTCCGGAGCGTTGTCGAAAATAATACTCGTGTCCGCCCCAAACTTGTTATACAAGCGGAACTCCGCCTGATTCTTCATCGTGTTCCGCCCATCCCGCATGCGCATTTCAACCTTTAACGGCAAGATAAACTTCGTCCCGGAAAGCGAAATAGCATCGTAATCCAGCGTCTCCGAAGCGCTTCGGATCGGAAAATCTTCGGGGATATCGTCCGCCTCCATCGTGATCCGCATCACGTTGTTCGTATCCCGATCCGCGTAGATCAGCCCGTGATACCCCACCGTAATCTTCCGCTTCACTTCTTCCGCCGTGATACTGTATCTCGAATTTTCCAGGCGCACGCGAAAACTAAATACGTGCATCACGTGCTCTCGTAGCTTCCCCCACCGCTCCCATTGAAATTCAGTGTGGCTCTCGGGACTAAAAATCTCATACAGCATGCTGCCGAACTCGCCGCTCGACGTAGCCCCGCCCAACTGCTCATGCTTGCGATTCGAAACCGGGGTCCCGTTCACCGAAATAACTTTGTAGTCTTCCTTGTGCTCGAAATAACTCAGCCGTTCCGCAATCGTATCCGTCAGACGGAAATTGTCGCTCCCGTTCTGCGCCACATACCGCCGCGTCACTTGCATGCAAATGAAGTTCGGCAGCCCCTCGGAGTAACTAAGGGCGCCTTGCGTAATAGCCGCCAGCACTTTCTCCTGGCTTTCCGAATCGGGAGCCGGAATCGGCGCCGCCGTCACCTTAGGTGCCATCACAGGCGCCGGAGCCGCCGGTAAACTGGCCGATTCCGTCCGCAAAGCCTTCAGTGCCGCAACCGTCAACCGCCCCGCCCCCAGCTCCTGCAAGGATTCAATTGTCTTTGCATCTAACTGATTCGACAATTGAATCTTCTTCACCACTTCAGCAACCTTGCTGTCGTCTTCTTTGAGCTGCACCGAGGATTTGACGAAAATCGCCAGTTGCTCCACCGACATCTTCATCTGCGCCGAAGCCCAGCCCGCCAGTGCCGCAATCAGGCACACGAATTGTATACAGCGTCTCATGGCTTACCTACAGTAGACGCAATCCCATGCTTCTTAGGTTTCTGCGTAGTCTCCGCCGGGGCCAAAGTTTTGTCGATCGCCGCCGCCACCAGCGGAGCCATCACCCGGTACCCCTTGGCGTTCGGATGCAGCCCGTCATCCGACAATTCCGCTTGAAACTGCCCCGTCGCATCCACCGTAGCCGTGAAATAATCCACGTAGGCATACCCGCGCTGCATGCAGAATCCCTTGAGCCACTCGTTCAAAGCCTTAATCTGCGCCGAAGGCCTTTGTAGCGTCCGCTCATAGCTCGGTTCCTGATCTTTGTGATAATCGCTCACCGGCGTTAGCGATGCGAATATTACTTTGATCTTATAAGCCGCCGCTAAATCCGCCAGCGTCTGATAATTGCCCTCGATATCGCGCAGCGGAACCCCGCGCGCCAGATCGTTGGTCCCCCCTAAAATCACCACCGCCTGCGGATGCAAATCGATCACATCGTCCTTCATGCGTTGCAGCAGGTGGCTAGTCAGCTGCCCCGCGATTCCGCGATTCACATACTGGCTGTCCGGAAAGAATTCGTTCAAGCGCCAAAAATCCGTGATCGAATCCCCAAAAAACACTACCCTAGCCTTCCCCGCAGGCGCCGGACCCAGCTTACGATTCGCCTCCGCATACCGCGCCAGATTCGCCGGATCCGGACTCGCCAGTTGTCTATCCCGGTTCTCAACCAA
>JALYJH010000272.1 GCA_030775415.1 Acidobacteriota bacterium
CGTCGATGCCGTCATCGATACCAACGTACGCGATGAGACCGCTAACATCCTCAAGACCCTGTCTCCCAAAGAGGAGAAGGTGATCCGCCTGCGCTTCGGCATCGGCTGCGAGCGCGAGCACACGCTGGAGGAAATCGGCCAGGAGTTCGACGTCACCCGCGAGCGCATCCGCCAGATTGAGGCTAAGGCCTTGCGTCAGCTCCGCTCCCCCGAACGTGCGCGGCACCTGCGCGCTCTCCTCGCGGCGCGCTGATAGAGTCAGCATCGTCGTCTCGCACTTCCTTTGAAGTATCTGAAGTAGAATAATCCTCAAGCGGATCGAAAAGTTTCAAGGGAAGGGTGTGCGCTATGCAGGTTCCTCATATCTTCTTCGTAATCACGTGTTTGGCAGCGCCGGTCTTCGCGCCGGCACAGTGGATCCACCAACTCACGCCCGGAACTTCCCGAACTAAAGAGGGCAAGCCGATTTTCACCGCCCCAGCGCCCCGCCGCGAAGGCAAACCCGACCTCTCCGGAGTCTGGGAAGCGAAAGCTCCCCCCGCGAGGAAGTGGAAAAGCTGCTCCTCCCCGGCGGCGAAAACGGCCTGGGCGAAGATGTCCCGTCCAAATATTTCCTGAACTTTTTCTCCGACTTCCCCTTCCTGCATGAGCCCGTCCAGCCCGCCGCCAAAAGCCTAAGGAGAGCACATGCAGAGGGGGCAAAAGGCGCCCACACTTTGTCCACCGCCGAGCCCTCCCAAATTCGATCTTCGACATCACGGACTTCGAAGATCAGCTCCATGCACCTAGAATAGCTGAGGTAGCACGAGCGCGGGTTGAATGGAGGGCCATTCGTGCTACATTTTTGTATATACAGATGGTTTTTGTCTGGGATGAAGACAAGAATCGTATCAACCGGCGGAAGCATGGAATTTCATTCGAGGCAGCGATTCGGGTTTTTGAAGATCCTTACGCCGTTTCATAGGTGGACCGGGTGATCGACAACGAGGAATGCTGGCATACAGTGGGACATGCTGGCGGGGTGACCCTGGTGTTGGTCGTACACACGAGGAGAAGAAGACGATGGCGAAGAAACGTTCCGTATCATCTCGGCGAGAAAAGCGAGTTCCAGCGAGCGAAGTCTTTACGAGAGCCCCTCGCAAGCGGGAGCTTGCGGAATTGACAAAGCTGGCAAAGATGCCTGATTCGAAGATTGATTTTTCAGATGCTCCTGAAAGAACACCCGCTGGCAGGGTACTGGTAGGACGGTTTTACCGGCCGGTGAAACAGCTTGTCAGTCTGCGCGTGGATGCGGATGTGCTGGCGTGGTTTCGGGGGCGCGGGGCGCGGTATCAGACTTATATGAATGAAGTCCTTCGGCGTGAGATGCAGACGCGTCCGCGGGGCTGAGGGCGCTACAGCTCAATCACCCTGCGGCCTTCGATCCTAAATTTTCCTGACAGCACTCGCGCGACTGCTTGGCGGTAGATGCGGTGTTCTTCTTTTAGGACACTGGCGGCTAGGGTTTCTTCCGTATCGTTGTCGAGGACGGGGACGGCGGCTTGTTGGATGATGGGGCCGGAGTCGAGTCCTTCATCGACGAAATGCACGGTGCAGCCGGAGATTTTTGCGCCGTGGGCTAGGGCGTCGCGGTGGGCGTGCAGGCCGGGGAAGGCCGGCAGGAGCGACGGGTGGATGTTGAGGATGCGCTGGGGGTAGCGGTGGATGAACGCTGGGCTTAGCAGGCGCATGTAGCCGGCCAGGCAAATGAGATCGACATTGGCTGCGTCCAGGGCGGCGGCTAATTGGGCATCGTAGGTTTCGCGGTCGACGCCGCGTGAGGGGAGCACTAAGGCGTTGAAGCCGCGGTCGCGGGCGATGGCGATGCCGGGGGCTTCCGGGCGATTGGATACGACGATGGCGATTGCGGCATCGAGGTGGGCGTCGGCCAGGGCTACGAAGTTGGAGCCTCGGCCGGAGAGTAGGATGCCCAGGCGCTTCACTCGTAGATAACTCTCTCGGCTCGGGCGGGGATGACGGCGCCTATGGGGAACCACTCCTCTTTCATCTTGTCAAGGAGCTTGCCGGCCTCGGCCAGTTTGCGCGGGGAGACGACAAAGATCATGCCGATGCCCAGGTTGAAAGTCCGGCGCCAGTCCTGTTCGGGGATGCGGCCGATTTTTCTTAACAGCTCGAAGATGGGGAGCACGGGCCAGGTGCCCAGGTCGATGCGGACTCCGAGGCCCTGGGGGAGAATGCGCGGGGTGTTGTCGGTGATGCCGCCGCCGGTGATGTGGGCTGCTCCTTTGAGAATGCCGGCGTCATCGAGGGCGCGTAGGGGCTTCAGATAACTGCGGTGGAGTTTCAGTAGTTCATCGGCAATGGTGCTCTCGATATCGGTCAGGCGGGTGGAGGGGGCGTGGCCGGCTACGTCGAATAATAGTTTGCGGGCTAGTGAGTAGCCATTGGTGTGGAGGCCTGTCGAGGGGAGTCCGATGAGAACATCGCCGGGGCGGATTTTTGCACCGGTTAAGAGGCGCTTGCGTTCCACTGCTCCTACTATGAAGCCGGCGAGATCGTATTCGCCGGGGGCGTAGAAGCCGGGCATTTCGGCGGTCTCGCCACCGATGAGGGCGCAGCCGTTGGCTTTGCAGCCGCGGGCGATGCCGGAGATCACTTCCGCGGCTACGCGGGATTCGAGTTTTCCCACAGCGAAATAATCCAGGAAGAACAGGGGCGTTGCGCCTTGAACCGCAATGTCGTTGACGCAATGGTTGACCAGGTCTTCGCCGATGGTGGAGTGGCGTCCGGTCAAGAATGCGAGCTTGAGTTTGGTGCCGACGCCGTCGGCGGAGGAGACGAGTACGGGCTCGCGGTAACCCTTCAGAAGGAAGCCGCCGCCGAAGCTGCCGATGTCGGTGAGGACGCCGCTGGTGAAGGTTTTGCGCGCGAGTTTACGGATGGAGTCGACGGCGCGATCAGCTTCGTCGATGCTGACGCCGGCGTCTTTGTAGGCGATGCCCCGCTTCGGTTGGGTCCTTTTTAAAGCCATGAATTCTCTATGTTACGCGACCGCCGCGGCGGCTGTACACTAAAAGCGATGAGGCGCGTCAAAAAGGGCATGTTTTCCGTGCGGCTGCTTCTTGTTGGCGCGCTGGCGGCTATGCTTTCCGCGCAGATTCAGTTTCCCGGATCGCGCGGGCCGTTCCCGGGTGGCAGCGGCGGTCCGATAGGCGGCGGTGGCGGCGGGCGGCGCGGGAAGAACACAGACGCGGGGCCTTCCAAAGGGAAAAAATCTGACGCGCCGGTGGTTACCACTACGACGGGAATACTGCGGGCGGTGGCGGGGAACCAGTTCGTGATGGAGGCTGACGATCACCGCATCATCACTTATAAGGCCGGCGATAAGATGACGGTCACGCGCGAGGGCAAGCCGGTGGAGCTGTCGAGCTTTTCGGTTGCAGATCACATTTCGGTGGATTCGACAGCCGACGATATGGGTTTTTTCACGGCCACGGGAGTCACGTTCACTAAGCCGGGAACGGCGCAGGAAAGGAACCTGGCGTCGCGTACCTGGGATCTGCCGAATCTGGGGAGCGCGAGCGCGAAGCGGGCAAGCGCCCAGCCCAAGGACGATGACGACCGGCCTACTTTGCGGCGCGGCAAAGACGATGCCGCTGGCGCGCCGCAGCAGAAAGCTTCGGCGGCGCGTGTGGAGGCGGAGCCCGAAGCGCTGCCCACTACTGTGATTCGGCCTAGCGATCCTGCACCGGATGCGGATGATCCTGGGCGTCCACAGGTGCGGCGCGGAAAGCCGGCGCAGCGGGAATCGGCTAACAACTCAGATCCGCAGCCGGTAGCGGCAGCAGAGCCAGCGGCGGAGCCGGTGCAGGCCTATATTCCCATCGAGGAAGATCCTCTGATCGTCAAGGCACGGGCGGCTGCGGCGGAATATGCGGGGTCACTGCCAAACTTTTTCTGCCGGCAGTTGACGACGCGCTATGACAGCGACAATCCGAAAGCGGGATGGCAAGCGCACGATACTATTTCGGCGGACTTAGCTTATGAGAACGGCCGCGAGAACTACAGCAACATCAAGGCCGGCAGCAAGACGTTCAAGACGATGGAAGAGGTGGGCGGGAACTGGTCGACGGGTGAATTTGCTTCGATGCTGGATGAAGTTTTTGATCCGGACTCGGGCGCCACTTTCCGCAAGACGGGGACGGACACCATCAACGGCCGCAGCGCCACCACCTTCAAGTTCGAAATTACGCGGGAGCGTTCCGGATGGCGCATCAGCGACGGCGGGCAGTTGTATTATCCGGCCATGCGCGGGACGATCTGGATCGATAAAGAAACGTCGCGAGTGCTGCGCCTGGAAAAAGAATCGCGCAACATGCCGCTGTTGTTTCCGTTGGTGAAGGTAGAGGTGGCGGTGGACTACGATTTCGTAAGACTGGCGGCGCCGAAGCCGTTTCTGCTGCCGATTACGTCAGAAGTGTTGAGCTGCGAACAGGGATCGACGCGCTGCACACGCAATCGCATTGAGTTCCGAAATTACCGCAAGTTTGGCGCCGAGTCCGGCATCACCTTTGACGAGAAGCAATAGACGAGAAGCAATAATTGCCAGACAGAGGATTGCAAACTGCTCTGTGCAACCTGGCTTGACCGAGCCGCGTCGTAGACACTGTTATACTCAGAAATTCGACCCCGTGCGGTTCTGCCGGAGGTACTTGCATTCGAATGAAACCCATGAATAAAGCATTAATTCTTTTCTCCGCGCTTACGGCGGCCGCGCTGCCCGGGTGGGCGGCGCTAGGCGATTCGGTGGATACAGTGGCCACTGATCAGGCCAAATTCCAGGCCAAGCGCGCGATTACGCAGATGCGGACCTACAATATCCACGTGATCAACAGCGATGATGGCACCGTTATCAAGGAATACGTGACGCCCGCAGGCAAAGTTTTTGGC
>JALYJH010000273.1 GCA_030775415.1 Acidobacteriota bacterium
GACCAGAACGATAACCGCGGCGATGGTCGCGCCCAGTGATACCTGAAGCCGCCTGTCCGTCACCAACAGTTTCGGTTCAGCAGACTGAGCGACGTTCAGGGTGTCCGCCGCCAATAGTTCGATAAAGGGATCTTGGCCGTCGCGCTCCGCGAAGGTGGTGAGCCGCTGTTCGAATTGCGGGAAGGAGGCTTCTGCGGTCCCGACGGTGCGGCGGCGCGTCAGGCGGCGCAAGGGTAGAGCCAATCCCGCGGCTGCGGCGATGGCCAGGATCAGGATCAATGCGAAGCGCGCGGCCGTCACGCTGCCGTTGGAAAACGCGAGCGCATTGGCGATGGTGACCAGCACCAGCGTCGCAATCAACGCGCTGCCGGTGAAGATAGCCAAACCGCGCAGCCAGGTGGCCCAGCGTAAGCGTTGTTCGAGCTGTGCAATATAGCTGTGAAGTTGTTCGCGGAGACTCATGGAACCTCCAACGGCGGCCACTTAACATTTAAAGCATATCGCAATGGCGGCGTGATCCGCGAAAGCTTGCCGGCCAGCGCTAGACGGAATTTGACAATGCGTCTTCCTCGCGCTGGGTGCCCAGATAACGGCTCGCCAACACGGATTCGGCTATGGCAGCGGCAAGCACAAAGAGCATCACGTACCACCACAGGCTCTCCGGCGTCTTACTTGGTGGCGCTTGACCCGGCGCCCCGTTCTGTGAAGTAGGGTTGCCATTACCCTGCCACAGCGCCAAGACGTCTGGAGGAATCACATCGAGGTTCGATTCCTTGGGGTCTGGGTTCACGCCGACCACGTTCTGGCGCCCGTCGGCAAGGCGAAGTTGGTAGTAGCCGGCTTCGGTAAGTTGAAACGATTGCGCGGAGGCGGCTTCACCCAGAGTGAGGGGGCGCTTGCCATCAGGGTCAGTAACTTCCACGCCCTGTGCCTGTTCCTTGGCATTGCGCAGTTCAAGGAAGGCATCCACTGGCCGCGCGCCGCCCTGGCGTTCGCTGCCGGCGAGGTAGCGCGCGGTTTGCTCAATGAAAGGGACGAAGGCGGGCGCTAGTGGAAAGTCGTTGGTGAGGTTGTCGAGTCCGGAGGTCAGCAGTATTACGCGGCCCTCGCCGATACGTTTTTCGAGCAGGAGCGGTGTCTGATCACCCAGGCGAACGATAACGCGAGCGTCGCCGGGTTCAACGTCCACTGCGTAGAAAAACTTTACGCCGGGCCAGCCGTTGGCCTTGGCGACGGCAGGATACGAGGAATCGCTGGAACCCACCGCCATGTAACGATCGGGGACGCGGCTGTAATCTCGGGTCTGGACAATGTGCGCGCCGAAGATTGGGATTTGCGAGCGCCCGCCAGCCGCCGTGCCCGCAGCCATCAGCAGGCTACCGCCCGAGCGCACGTACTGGGTGAGCGAGTTCTCCAGCAACGAGGGCAGGGAATTGATATCCGAGAGAATGATGAAGTCGTAGTTCGCTGGTCTACGATCGGCCGCCTCGTTAACATTTATCGATTCGAGAGTGAACGCCGACTGCGCAGCCGCTGATAGCGCGGCGCCGACGTAGAGCGGCGAACGGGTGTCCCCGTAGCTATGAATGAGCAAGACTTTTTGCGGATCGGAACGTTCCACCGCAAAGCGGCGCAGGTCGTCTGCTGAAAAACCGTCGGCCGAGTCGATCTTGACTTCGCAACGGCTGAATCCGTAGGGCACTTCGAGACTCGGAAAATCAACGGCAGCGCGTCCGTTGGCAGGGACCATGACGCTCTTGGTCGCGGTAGTTTTGCCATTCACGATCAATGACACATTGCGGTGCGCTGCGGTGGTGCCATAGCCGGCAATCACGGCCTGGACGTGAACCGGTTTGGCGTCCTTCCCCCAAACCTCTCCGGGAGCGTCCACGGATTCAACTGTCCAATTTGGCTGCGCGTTACGCACCACGGGGTGCGTCAACACTTTTACGTTCCCCGGAAGCGCCATGTCTGAAAATGTTGCCGCCAAGTCGCCGCGCTGCATGTCGCTGAACACATGAAGCTCGATAGGAGTGTGGACTGCCTCTGCCGTCGCGCGAACGGCCCGCGCCAGCTCTCCAAATGTGGAGTGGCCATCGCCGGGTTGAATGGACTGCACCGCTGCGCGCAATGCTGCTTGGTCCCCGACGGGTTGCGTCAGCAGCCGCAGTTGTGAACCCAACGTGGCAACCTGCGCGCGGGCCGCGCCCTTTCCGGCGAGCACCGTCATCGCGGCATTTTTAGCATCTGTCAAGCGAGTCCCCGCACGCATGCTGAAAGAGTTGTCGATCACCAGTAGGACCAGCCGGTTGCTTGCCAACGCGGCGGCATCGCGATTGATAAACGGATTCGCAAAGGCGAGAATCAACAGCACTAGCAACAGTAGCCGCAGCGACAGCAGCAGAATGTGATCGAGCCGCCGGTGCTTCGTCGAACTGACTACCCGAGATTCGTAGAGCATCAAGGACGGCACCGGCTTGGGTGGACGATTGTGCTTCTTCAGCAAATGCAGGTAGAGCGGAAGCGCGACCCCTGCTAACCCGGCGAGGAACCAGGGCGCGAACAGTCCCATTTAGACGATCCCCCACTTCCGCCGCAGCCACCACTCAGAGAAACGCAGCAGTATCAAAACAAAAAAAACCAACGGCAGATCCCACAAATCTTTGCTCTCGCGCGTGGTCACGCCTGCCTGCGAAAAAGGGATGCTGCCGGGGAGTTTGTTCAGGTCGGCAGGCTTCCAATACTGTCCGCCGGTTTGATCGGCCAGCTGTTGCAGCAAGTCGCGGTTCTGTTCGGTGTGGAAATTTTCCGCTATGCCGTCCATGCGTTGGAAGGTGATAACGTCGCGGCCAAGTTCTTTGACCGCGCCCGTGCTAGGGTCAGCGCGTTGTGCAGTCACCTCAGTCAAGTACGAGCCTGCCTTCGGGGCGGACCAGACGGCTTGAAACTGGCCGGGATTGTCGGGCACCGGTGCCATCTCCACCAGCGCGCTGACTCCGCTGGGGCCGAGAACGTGTGCCTCGACCCTGGCATCGGCAGCCGGATTGTACTGAGGATCGCGAACATCGGCAGAGATGGTAACGGCTCCCCTGTCGAGCAGCACTTGCGCGGGAACGGACGCGGACACGTGACCGGGGGTATCGGAAACCACCCAGCGCAGGAGCTGCTGCCAGAATAAATCGTGAGCCGTGTCGCCGAGGGGCGAACTCATCTGCCAGCGCCAACTGCCTCCGGTCGCCATAATGGCCGTGCGGCCCCGGCCGAAGTTTTCTGTAATCAGCAACGGCAGCTTGCGGCCCTCCGGCGTGATCATGTTGGCGAGCACCGCGGCTCCAGGTTTGGGAGCGCCGGGATCTTCATAATCCATCAGGTAGGGCAACTGCTTCCACTTGGCGGCGTTCGCAGTGGGATCGTCGACCAAACGAGTAATAATGGAGTCCACGCCGGCCGGCGCGAGCTCCGCCGTGGTGTGGGTGCCGCCGTTCTTCGGATCGGCTTCGCGATGAAAAGCGCCCGCTTGGCTAGGCAGAGTCGTGGGCATCAAATCGGTGAGCTTAGAGGCGTTCCATCCCCCATCCGCCATGGCGAACTGGCCTCCTAGCAGCAGGAGTCCGCCGCCGCGGCGATCGACGAACTCATGGATTAGTTCCTGCTGCGTGGGATTGAAATAACCAGCTTCTACAGACCCGATAATGAGCCCTTCGAAGCCGAAAAGATCCTCCGGGCGAGAAGGGAAGCCGCTGGCTAGCTCTTTGGAATCCGCGATCCCCTGGCGGTAAATCTTATTTTCGCTAGTGCGCACCATGGAGACGATCTGCACCATCCTGTCGTCTTCTTCGGCTTGCCGGATGAATTTGTATTCCCAGCGGGGCTCGCCTTCTATATATAGGATGCGCCGCGGTTCGGAGCCGACATTCACCACGCGAGTCAGTGCGTTGTTAGATGTGTTTTCCTCACCAGGCAGCGGGGCGGCGGCGATTTGCAGAGTGCGGGCGCCGGCCCCGCCAATATCGAACATGATTGTCTGGGTTTGGAGGTTGCCGTCCGCGCCCAGGCTGAACGTGCGCGTTGCCAGCACCTTCGCTTGGCCCGCACTGACATCGCGCACCGTCAAGTTGATCTTGGAACCGGCGTATCCGCGTTGGTGAAACGTGATCTTCGCAGCGAGACGGGAACTGGCTAAAGCGCGCGGAGCGACGCCGACAGCATCTAGCTCTACATCATGCCCAGCCCGCTCGCGACCGAAGCCAACAGTGTGGACCGGAATGTGCCGGGCACGCAGCGCATTGATAGTATCTGCGCTGATACTTCCGGCGTTATCATCACCGTCGCTGAGTAACAGCACAGCACCAATAGGTAAGTCGGACGTTTCCTCGGTTAATTGTTTGAGGCTGTCGCTGAGGCGGGTGGAGGGCGCGTTCGCTTGCAAGTTAGCGAGGTTCTCGAGGCGGGCGATCGTATCGTCAACGCGATATAGACGAGTCTGAAAGGAACGGTTGAGCCCTTCCAATGCACCATTCTGCAACGCCTTGACGGCTTGGGCCAGGCGCGTGGAACCGTCCTCTGTGATGCCCATGCTGCGCGAGTCGTCGACCAGTACGGCGATGATGTTTTGTTGCTGCTTCAACTCGGCGACGGTGATGGCCGGCTGCCATAGCAAAACCAATACCAGCGCTGCGAGCAGCGTCTCCAATCCCCAGATCACCCACGCTCGCCAACTCCTTAATACGGGTGCTGCTTCCCCCAGACGGGAGCGGATCAGCCACGCTAATCCCGCAGCCGCACACAGGACCAGCAGCACCAGCATCCAAGTGGGCCAAGCCCCTAACAGGGCAAAGTGGCCCTGTGCATATACAGAGCGCGGATATTTAAAGAAGAACTCGAACATGCGACCGGGGGCTGTCGTCGGACTGTCGGATGATAGGCGCTCGGTTCATGTCTAGTG
>JALYJH010000274.1 GCA_030775415.1 Acidobacteriota bacterium
GCGCTCTCCTCGGCACGTTTGCTTCCGTATTTTCATATGCGAAAAGCCTGGAGAACGATAAAACAGGTCTCTATTTGTCGATTGCCGAACGTGACAGGCAGGACGTCTTTCGCAAGCGCGAGATGGAGCAGCTCGATTCACGCAATACTCTATTATGTCAAACCCTGACTGAGCGTGAGGAGCGTGTCGCCGCCCTTGAGCGGACAGTGGCCGAGGCCGAAGCCCAGAAAACCGCTTTCAGCGACACTGTGGCCGAGAGTGAGAAAACGATTCGCCACTTAAACGTTTCATTGATCGCGCTTCAAGAAAAAGAGCTTGTGCTTCGCCGCCGTTTGTCTCGAAAAGAACAGCGGATCACATCGCTGAACCTGGTTATATCCGACCGCGACGAATCGATCCGCGCTCTCCACCAAACGGTGACCGAGCGTGACAAGGGACTTTCAGCAATGAGCGACGCAGTGTCTTCTCTTCAAAGTGCCTGCGCGGAACAGAAGGACCTCATTGCTTCACTCGCGCAAGGAAGAGCGTTACAGGAAGCCCGAGTCGAGGAGCTGAACAATATTACATCCGACCTCACAAGCCAGATTTCCAGGTTGCGCCAGACTGAGGCGGAACATAATGCGCAGGTGGAGAGCCTGAACAGCATCCTGGCCGACCGCCAGCATCAGATCGCGGCCCTGCGGCTGGCTGTTGCCGGATTAAAAAAATCCGTTAGTTGGCGAGTAACCGCGCCGCTTCGCAGCGTTTATGATGTCTTGAAGAAAGTACCAGGAATATCGAGGCGCCAGGTCCGTCAGGGGCCACGGAGAGTCACTCCCGCCGTCAAACCCGCATTTTTAAGTCACTTAACAGGCGTTCCGAATGGAGTCGATTCCTTTCACGGCACAAATATCAGCGGAACGAATAACTTCGTCCCAGACTCACCGGCTCCGGAGGGCTTCGTCCCAAGCGTCAGACTGGTCGCTTTCTACCTTCCCCAGTTTCACCCCATCCCGGAAAATGACGAATGGTGGGGGAAAGGTTTCACTGAATGGAAAAATGTGAGCGCCGCTCAGCCTCAGTTCCGCAACCACTACCAACCCCACATTCCTGGCGATCTTGGATTTTATGATTTAAGAACCAGAGAGATTCAAGGACGTCAGGTGGAATTAGCCAAGCAATACGGCATCGGTGCCTTTTGCTTCTATTTCTATTGGTTCAATGGAAAACGTTTGCTTGAATTGCCAGTACAGAATTATCGGAACGACCCAAAACTCGATCTTCCATTTTGCCTATGTTGGGCCAACGAAAATTGGACGCGGCGCTGGGACGGCCTTGACCAAGAAGTTCTCATCTCTCAGAACTATAGTCCCGAAGACGATTTGGCATTCATCAGCCACGTCGCCGACTATATGCGAGATTGCCGCTACTTGCGTGTCAATGGTCGGCCGGTCTTGTTGGTTTACCGTCCCTCCCTTTTGCCCGATGCAAAAGCAACAGCCCGGCGCTGGCGGGAATGGTGCCGCCAAAATGGTATCGGGGAGCTTTACCTTGTTTATCCCCAGTCTTTCGAGATTTGTGATCCGGCGGAGTACGGCTTTGACGCCGCAACTGAATTTCCTCCAAATCTGAGCGATCCACCGGTTATAACGAATTCGGTAGAGGCACTCAATCCGAATTTTAGCGGTATAGTCTACGACTGGCGCATTTTTGTACAACGAAGCCGGCAGTACTCGATACCCGCATATAAGTTGTTTCGCGGCATTTGTCCTTCTTGGGACAACGAATCTCGCCATCGTCGCAGAGGCACCATCTTCATGCACTCCAGCCCCGAAGGGTATCAGGAATGGCTCGAGAACGCGGTAGCGGACACACGCGCGCGTTTGCCGCGCGAGGAGCGTCTGATTTTTGTGAACGCGTGGAATGAATGGGCGGAAGGTGCGCATTTGGAGCCGGATCGACGATATGGCTATGCGTGGCTGCGAGCAACACGGGCTGCGCTTCCACTTCCTCGTTCTTCCGGCACCGCCGTCCGGGGGCGAATCGTAGTGGTAACGCACGATGCAAATCCGCACGGCGGCCAATACATTGCTCTCGCTATCGTTCGCGAACTTGTGTGTTCCTTGCATTTCGAAGTGGCCACTGTCTGTCTCGGCGATGGCCCACTGAAGTCGGAGTTTGCTGAATATGGTGCATTCCACGACCTGTCGGGCGTCGACCCAGAAGGACTTCACGCCACGCGTTTGGCGAACGAGCTGTATCAGAGTGGCTTTAGGCACGCGATTGTCAACACTACCGTCAGCGGTTTGTTCCTCCCTTTGCTCAAACAGGCCGGGCTAAGCTGCATCGCATTAGTCCATGAATTGCGCGAGCTCATTTTGAGCTACAAGCTGGAAAAACATGCACGCGTGTTGGCACACCACGCGGAGCGCATCGTATTCCCGGCCTTCGAAGTTCAACAGGCGTTTTCTGAATTTGCGACGATGGGCGAGGGCAAAGGGGTCATTAGGCCCCAAGGAGTGGTGAAACGAAATAGGCACGTGCACGGAAGTTTTGATGTGGCCCGCCGTGTCCTCCGTGACGAACTGGGTCTTCCCGCGGATGCATTCGTGATTTTAGGGGTTGGATATGCTGATCTGCGGAAGGGCGTTGATTTATTTGTTGAAATTGCCGCGGAAACGGTGAACGTTGCTCCCAGGGCCCACTTCGTCTGGGTTGGCCACAGTAGCCCGGATGAGGAACGCCGCCTGGCAACCATACAGAAGGAGAACCCGAGTCTATTCAGCCACCTGCATTTCATCGGACGAAGAGATGATACCGATCTATATTATGCGGGGGCAGATGTGTTCGCGCTTACTTCACGCGAGGATCCGTTTCCGTGCGTTGTACTCGAAGCCATGGACGTTGGACTCCCCATCGTTGCATTCGCCGGTTCGGGCGGCAGCAACGCACTCATCGCGCGAGGAATAGGCGAAAACGTACCGATGGGGAACACGCCGGCGTTTGCCGAAACCATTCAGCGTTTTTTGTCAGATAGCGTTGCACGGAAAAGGATCGCTGATCGGGCTCAGGAATTGATCGCTCGGGACTTCTCATTCCGGCACTATGTCTTCGATTTGGTGCAGTTAGCCGGGATCAATCTTCACAAAGTTTCTGTAATCGTGCCAAATTACAATTACGAACGCTACCTTAAGAGCAGACTCGAATCGATCTTAGACCAGACTTATCCCATTTATGAACTGATCGTCTTAGACGATGCATCGCGCGATAACAGCTTGGCCGTAGCGCACGACTTGTTGTTTCGGAAAAACATCGAATACAAGATCGTCACCAACTCGTCAAATTCGGGGTGCGTCTCAACGCAATGGAAGCGGGGTCTTGATCTGGTACGCGGAGATGTAGTTTGGATCGCGGAGGCGGATGATCTTAGCCATCCTGACTTCTTGTCCAAGGTACTGCCTGGCCTGGACGATCCGGAAGTGGTGCTCAGTTATTGCGAGAGCATGCAAATCGATCAGGACGGATTTGTACTTGCTAGCAACTACCAAGATTACGTCGCCGATCTGGGCGGGGAGCGCTGGCAAAAGAATTTCGTCAATGACGGAACGGATGAAATTTTAAGGTTCCTGGCTATTAAAAACACGATTCCCAACGTCAGTGCCGTGCTGATGCGCACAAAAGAGATTTTAAAGGTAATGACGGAGCAATTCGACAACATCCGTCCCTATCGAGTAGCGGGCGATTGGATGACCTATTTGCATCTTTTGAACGGCCGGCGGCTGGCTTATGTGCCTGTGGCGCTCAATATGCACCGCCGTCACGATCAAGGGGTCGCAATTGGGTCCTTGCACGAGTCCCACTTTAGTGAGATTCGAGAAGTACAGGAATGGGTTGCTACTCGCTATACCCTAGACCCTAAGGTGAGACTGAAGGCGATGCAATACCTAGAAGCTCTCGTAGAACATTTTGGTATTCACGGGGTCGGGGAGACGGCCCCGACAACTTGAAATCGTTTTGCCGCGGCTTTGCGAGAAAGACGTCATGCCTCACTTGCCCTCTTGAATAAGAGCCCAGTGAGCATAACCGATGCGCTCCTCACGCTATGACCATCTTGCCCGACTCCGATGGCCACCCGGCATCCATCACCGACTGTGCGGGGCACTCTCTCGGCGGGACTGGTTGCAAAATATCAACTAGGTCACTTGCGTCCGAGATCATACTTTCTCTCGACGAATAGAGGCGATCAGCTCAACAGACGGGCTGATAATCCTGATATCCTGTGACGATGAACGCGAACGACAGCGATCTTCTCCCGCCCCTTCCGTTGCTCTCCGATGGGACGGTAAGTATCGAGGACTATATATCGGTCGGGGAAAATTTCGTTCACTATTTCCTTATGAATCACGCACGGCTTCAGCCGCATGAAGCTGTGTTGGATATCGGCAGTGGAATCGGGCAAAAAGCGCGCCCTCTTTCGCGTTATCTGACGAACCGCTATGATGGGCTCGAAATTATGCCGGATGCCGTGGAGTGGTGCCAGAGAGCCTACTCACGTTTCCCCACGTTCACTTTTCAGACGGCCGATATTTTTAGCGCCCATTACAATCCGGCCGGAAAACTGCGAGCGGGCGAATTTATGTTTCCCTACGAGAGCCAGTCCTTCGATCTAGTCTTGCTGTCGAGCGTTTTCACTCACATGCTTCCTTCAGATGTCGCGCATTATTTCGAGGAGATCGCCAGGGTATTGAAAACCGGGGGGCGGTGCGTGGCTACGTATTTTTTACTTAACCACGAAAGCCTAGAAGGGATCTCACGCGAGCAAAATGTAATCAAGGCACCATTCAGATGGAGCGATGATTGTTTTGTAGCTGATCAAAACAGTCCTGAGACCACGGTATTCCACGACGAATCTCGCATCCGCGAACTATACGTACATAACCGA
>JALYJH010000275.1 GCA_030775415.1 Acidobacteriota bacterium
GGCGTGGATAGCTCGGTGGTGGCGGGGATGCTGAACCGCGCGGGCGAGCGCGTCATTGGCATGACCATGCAGCTGTGGAATCAGAAGCGTCTGCCGGAGGTCGCGGCCGAAGGCGCCAGCGGGCGCTGTTGTTCGCTGGACGATGTTTACGACGCGCGCCACGTGGCGCAGATCTTGGGTATACCGTATTACGTCGTGAATTTCGAACAGCGGTTTGAAACCCAGGTGGTCAAGCCATTCATCGACGAATACCTGGCGGGACGGACGCCCATCCCCTGCACACTGTGTAACAACTTCATCAAGTTCGATCAATTCCTCGAAATGGCGGAGGGCATCGGCGCGCGCCAAATCGCCACCGGGCACTACGCGCGCATCGATTGGAACGGCGAGAGCGGGCGCTGGGAGCTGCGCCGCAGCGTCGACCGCGCCAAGGATCAGACCTATTTTTTGTGCGGCCTCAAGCAGGAGCAGCTCGCCCGCACGCGCTTTCCGCTCGGTGGAATGGAGAAGTCCCAGGTGCGCGAGCTGGCGCGCGAGTTGGGTATTCCCACTGCCGCCAAGCCCGACAGCCAGGAAATTTGTTTCGTTCCCAACGGCGATTACGCCGGTTTCATCGATAGCTACTTCAAGGAGCAGGGCATCGCGCCCACGGCAACGCAAGGCGAAATCGTGACTGCCGACGGACGCGTGGTGGGTGAGCATGCCGGCGTGCATCGTTTCACGGTGGGCCAGCGGCGCGGGCTGGGCGTGGCCGCGGCCGAACCGCTCTATGTGATCGCGACAGAGCCCGCCGCCAAGCGCGTGATCGTCGGCCGCAATGACGATTTGCTGCGCTCCTCGATGGGCGTCAAGGACGTCAACTGGATTTCGATTGCCGCACCCACGGCTCCTCTGCTGGCCCAGGTCAAGATTCGCAATAAGCACGCCGCGGCGGCGGCCACGCTGCATCCAGCCGGCGAGGGAGCGCGCATCGAAGTTCGCTTCGACCAGCCGCAGCGCGCGGTGACGCCGGGCCAGGGCGCGGTCTTCTATTCCGGCGATATGGTTCTCGGCGGCGGTTGGATTGAGTGAGGCGGCGTGAAGACAGTGGAATACTGGCTGGCGCGCTTCGTGCTGGGGACCTTGTCCTCCACTCCGCTGGCGACAGCGCACGCGCTGGCTCGTTTCTATGTGCGGCTGCTCGACTTGGCGCTGCCTCGCCTCCGCCGCACGGCGCTTAAGAACCTGGAGATGGCCGGGTTCGCGGGGCGCGAGCGCATCACTACCGGTGTGTTCGATTCGATCGCGAGACTGGTCGTGAACTTCGCGCGCTTTCCGCGCATCACGCGCGAGAACGTTCACCAACTGATTCGCTATGAGGGCTTGGAAAATTTTCAGCAGGCGCATCGCTTGGGGAAAGGCGTGCTGGTGGCCACGGGTCACTTCGGTAATTGGGAGATGAGCGCCTTCGCCCACGCCTATATGACGGCGCCGATGCACATCGTCGTGCGGCCGATCGACAACGCCCGTATCGACGCGCTGGTGGAGCGGCTACGCGAACTTTCCGGCAACCGGGCCATCGCCAAGAAAGACGCGGCGCGTGGAATCTTGCGGGCGCTGACGGCCGGCGACGCCGTGGGAGTGCTGGTCGATCAGAACACCACGCCGGAGCAAGGCGTGTTCATCGATTTCTTCGGGGTAAAAGCCTGCGCCGGGAGTGCTTTCGTGAAACTGGCGCATCGCAGCGGCGCCGCCGTGGTTCCGGGATATGCGCTGTGGTCGGACAAAGAACAGCGCTATGTTTTGCATTTCGAGCCCGCCGTGGAAATGACCGGTGACGTGTTGGAGGATACGCAGCGCGTGCACGCTCGCTTGGAAGCGGCGATCCGTAGACATCCCGAGCAGTGGTTGTGGATTCACCGGCGCTGGAAGACGCGGCCGCCGGGGGAAAGGCCGATTTATTGACGAGCATGAGGCAACTGGGTGTTTTTTTGCGGATCGAGTCCGGGCGCCCCACCTACGCCGCGGGGGCGGCTGCGCTGGGGTTGAGGAATCCCGGCGGACTCAACGCCTCGGGGTTCCTGTTACAATATAGACACAGCGTGCCACGTCAGCCCCGGAAAGGATAACTCGTTTGCGACTCCTCACCGCCGCTCTAGCCGGTTGCCTGTACGTAACAGTACTTTCGGGCGGCCTAGTTTACGCGGCATCCAACGAATACGAGGCCGACACCCGGCTGGCAATCATCGATAAGTACGTAGACGCTACCCAATTGCAGCAAAACAGCTTGCGCGGGCTGCAGATGGAAGTGGACATCGACGCCAAACTTCCTAAGCTGGAAAAACATGGCAAGCTGAGGGCTCTGCGCAAGATTTCGCGGCTGGGATTAATCACTTACAAGGCTTTGGGATTCTCCGGGGACAATACCGTTAAGCAGGAAGTGATCACGCGGTACCTGGCGGCGGAGAGCGCGGCCCGCGAGAACGGGACGATTGCGATCACACCGGCTAACTACAAGTTCCGCTATGCGGGGCGCATTGTCCAGAACAACGTTACGATATTGATTCTGCAAGTGACTCCGAAGAAGAAGGCCGTGGGGCTGTTCAAAGGCGAGATCTGGATCGATGCCGCGACCGGCATGCCGCTGCGGGAAGAGGGACAGTTCGTGAAGACGCCCTCGTTGTTCTTGAAGAAAATTGCGTTTGTGAGGGAGTACGAAATTCGCAACGGGGTGGCGTACCCCCTGCATATTCAGAGCACTGTCGACACCCGTATCGTGGGACGCGCCGAACTGGAGATTAGTTTTAGCAACTTCAGCAGGGATCATGCCGAGGATGAGGCCGCCGAGGACGATGGCTCCGGCACGGCCGCGGCGGCGCCGGCTCCGGAAGCCCACACTTGGGACGTGTCGACTGCGCCTGAACCCATCCACATGCCGGGGACGCCCGGAGCGGCCGACGGGCCGGAATTATAAGGAGATTTGCAAGCTTTGCCGAAGAGAACGCTATTCTTAAATCCACCCTCGTTTGAAGGATTCGATGGCGGCGCGGGGTCGCGCTGGCCTTCTACGCGAGAGATCGAATCTTATTGGTATCCGGTGTGGCTGTGCTATCCGGCCGGGATGCTCGAAAACAGCAAGGTGCTGGATGCGCCGCCGCATGGAGTTTCGATTGAACAGACGGTGGCGATGGCGAAGGATTTCGAGCTGCTGGTGCTATTCACCTCGTCGCCCGGTTTTCACGTGGACGTGAAGATCGCGGAGATGATGAAGGATTCGAACTCCAAGCTGGAAGTGGTGTTTGTGGGGCCGCCGGTAACGATTGAGCCGGATAAAGTTTTGAATTCAACCAAGGCCATCGACTTCATTGTGCGCCGGGAGTTCGATTATCAGATCGCGAATTACGCCAAGGGGACCCCGCTGTCGGAGTTGCCGGGGGTGAGCTATCGCGCTAACGGCGTGAATGTGCATAATCCGGAGGCTCCTTACATTGAGAATCTGGACGAGCTGCCGTGGGCCAGTAAGACTTATCACCGCGACTTAAACTTCCGCAAATATAACGTTCCGTTTCTGTTGAACCCGTATGTTTCGTTTTACACTTCGCGCGGGTGTCCGGCGCAGTGCACGTTCTGTTTGTGGCCGCAGACGCATTCGGGGCATCGCTGGAGATTGCGGTCGGTGCAGGATATCGCGAATGAGTGCCGCTACGTGCTGGAGAATTTCCCGGGGCTCAAGGAAATTTTCTTTGACGATGACACTTTCAATTACCGTAAGGCGCGGACGATTGAGCTGTGCGCGGAGTTGAAGAAGCTGAAGTTTACGTGGTCCTGCACTTCGCGCGTGACCACCGATTACGAAACGCTCAAGGCCATGAGGGAAGCGGGATGCCGGCTGCTGATCGTGGGCTATGAGAGCGGCGACGAACAGATTCTGCGCAACATCAAGAAGGGCGCCACCGTCGATATGGCGCTGCGCTTTACCGAAAATTGCCACAAGCTGGGTTTGACCATTCACGCGGATTTCATCGTGGGGCTGCCGGGCGAAACTCGCGACACGCTGCGCAACACCATCGATTTCGCGAAACGCGTGGATGCGGAAACCATTCAGGTATCGATCGCGCACGCTTATCCGGGGACTGAGTTTTACGGGTTCGCGAAAGAGAACGCGCTGGTCAAGATCGGTATGTCGGACGCCGGCGGGCATCAGTTGCCGCAGGTGATTTACCCGGGCATTCTGGATGAAGGCGAGATGATGGAGTGGGTGGCGCGGTTCTACGACGAGTATTACTTCCGCCCCAAAACCGCCTGGCGCATCGTGCGCAAAGCCATGTTCGACGGGCCGGAGCGCAAGCGGCTCTACAAAGAAGCCAAGGAATACATGGCTCTGCGCAAGACACGCAAGCAGTACGTTATCGATCACAAAGCCAACCTGCTGAGCAAGGCCGCGGCGCAAGACCGGGCGTGAAGCGCGCAACGGCTTGAGTCGAATGCCGCCCGCAGGCCTGGAGTGGAAGACGCGGCTGTTCGCCGCGATCGTCATCCTGAGTAATACGCTGGGGAATTTTTTTATTGCTCGCGGGATGCGCGGGCTGGCTGTGCCTGCCGATTCGGCGCTACACATGTTGCTGGCAATTTTCACCCCTTGGGTGGCGCTGGGGATTGCGCTGCTGATCTTGTGGCTGCTGTCGCGCATGGTGCTGCTCAGCTGGGCGGATTTGAGTTACGTGCTGCCGGTGACGTCGCTAGGGTATGTGGCGAATGCGCTGATGGGGCACTTTTTCCTGGGCGAGCATATCACGATGGCGCGATGGAGCGGAACGCTGCTGATCGTGGCCGGGACGGTGCTGGTGGGCATGGGGTCGCACACGCAAGCGCGGCGGGAGAGGCCGTGAGCGGCTCCTGGGTTTTGCTGAGCATTGTGGTGGGCTGCACGGTGCTGGGC
>JALYJH010000276.1 GCA_030775415.1 Acidobacteriota bacterium
ACTCATGACGGACCTAGCCCGCGAAGCCGTGAAATTAGGAGGCACCGTAGGCGCCGAACACGGCCTGGGAAAACGCAAAGCCCACTTGCTCGAAATCCAATACCCACCCGATCAAATCGCCGCCATGAAAGCAGTGAAACGCCGCTTCGACCCCGATTGGCTGCTAGGCCGTGGTACCCTGTTCGCTCAACCTGATTAACGGCTGCCTCTCACCTGGAAATCCCAACAACAATGCCGGATGCCAGTAGCACAGTGGACAACCCTATCAGCACGAAAGATGCGATCCGCAGAATACTTTTTGGAAACGATTCCTCGTGGAGCCGCTTAATATCTAACGGGCGGTAGCGGATCTCGCTCATCGGAATTCTTTTCTCCGGTGGCAGCACTCTGGTCAGTTCGATGGCCATGCGATAAAACAGTAGCCATCCAGCTAATGAAGTTGCAGCCCCTCCCCACCACAGATAATCTCGATGCATGAGTGAGATCCATAGACTAAGTCGTCAAGACGGCGCGCCGTAGCCCAACACGCGTTCTAACCCGCTTTTCAAAATACAACAGTATCATGCCTGAACTAACGATCCCCCGGCGTAACCCGCTCATGACACTCCGCGCCCGTCGACATATCGTTACCCACCATGTCAACGTACTCCGGCAAGTTAATCATGAATGACTTCTTAGAAACCACCCAGATCTTCTGCAAATAAGCCTCGCACGTCCCGATCATCGCCTCCGCCCGCACCGCCGCCCCCATACGAAACACGCGGATCTCTTTGTTCTTGTCCGCCACCAGGGTCATCCGATACGTCTCGGGTACTTTGTCCGGCTTGATGGTGAAGCCGTAAGCCTTCAGGCGTTCGAGCAAATTCAGCTCCTGCCGCTTCCCGTTTTCGCTTAAGATCCAGTAAGCCACCACCGGCTGCTGCGGATCGAGTTTTCCGTCCCTAAGCTTCGCGTCGTAATGCACGGTGTTGCCGTTCACGCTGCGCTCGATGACGAATAGAGGAACGAACGCCTCGTCAGCGGACGCCGCCGCGGCCATTGCCACAAAGCTCAATATAAGTAAGGACCGGGCGCGCACGCAAAAACTCTCCCTTTGAACAGATTAACATCCCGAGCGCATCCCCTCGTTGTCTTTTGAGGTCGCCGCCGGGCCCGCGCCGAGCGCCACGCCAAACTACTGGAAGAAGATCGTGTCGTTGCGAATTTCGCCGTCGCTGTATTCGCAAGGGCCCGGGCGAAACTGGTAGCTGGGAGCTATTTTCAAAATCGCATCGTGGATTTCCACTGGATTTTCCGGTTCTTCTTCCACTGAGATCACGATGCGCGGGTGATAAGCGCGGATGGTCTCGACGCCACCCGTGATCATGCGCGTGCCGGCGCCCTTGATGTCGGCCTTGATGATGTCCACCCGCGGCAGGTTGAGTTCCTTGACGATCTTATCGATGGTGGTTACCGGAATGTCGGCAATCACTCTGGCGTTCGCACCCTGATTCAAGAAGCTGTCGCCCGCCGCGCCATTGCCATTGGCGTAGAACACCAAATGTTTTTCTTCGTCCCAAATTCCCTTGGGATAAACCATCACCTTGCCCGACGCGATCTCTTTCGCAAAGTTGCGGCGCAGACACTCCAGAGCTTCCGGAGAGGGCTCAACCGCGATGATCTTCGCGGCTCCCGCATCGAGCGCGGTCTTTACGTACACGCCCACATGCGCGCCGCCGTCCAGAACGATGTCGCCCTGGCGCACGCCGCCGTTGCTGCTATCTCCATAAATTTTGCGCTTCTGTTGCGCCAGCAGAATGCTCAGAATTTCATCGCTGGTGTCGGGAACCCAATATTCCCCGGCTGGCGTCGACCATAACTTGTACGCCCCCTCCTTGCGCACCACGTGCGAGTGCGCCAGGATCTCTCTTTCGTAATTCTGTTGGACGATTTTTACGTTGGCGTCGCTTACGCTGCGCCACACCGGACAGTAAGGGCTCGTCTTGACCTGGTTGGCCACCGCTAGCAGCGCCAGCCCCGGATACACCTTCAAAGCCGCCACTCCGCTCGTAAAGACCATGCTCAAAGCAATGAATCCCATTAAGAGGAAACGGCTGAGCCTGCTAAGGGGTTTGCGGGGCACCTTGGACATACGTACCCTCTATCGGCGGAATCTAGGGTGACGTTAGAGCACCCGCTCTACTTGCGTGCCGTAACGCTCCGCGAAAGCCGGCACCACAAGAACGTCCACGGCAACAGTGTCACATCTTTCGCGCCATTTTCACGCAGCACCTGCGCATAATACCCGGTCTCTGCCGTGTCGAAAACTAGCAGCCGCCCCCCCGGCTTCAGCACCCGCAGCATCTCGCGCAGTGCTTGCGCCCGTTCCCGGTCGTCCGCCAGAGTATGCAGCGCATTCGCCGACACCACCACGTCGTAGTGATTCTCCGGATACACCAGCTTCCGCGCATCGCCGCTTTCAAACCGCACCCGCTCCGCCACGCCCTCGGCCTTTGCGTTTTCTTTAGCAGCCTCCGCGGAATTCCCCGACAACTCCTGTGGATTCCACACGTCGATCCCGGTGACCTTGCCCGTCTTCAGCCGCTTCGCCGCCCCAATCGCCAGCAGCCCGCGCCCGCAGCCCACGTCCAGAACTTTCTCATCGCCCTGTAGCGCCAGTTGATCCAGCAATTGCTCGCGCAGCCGCAGCTTCCCATCTTTACTGGAGTGGATCTTGAACCAGGCCACTCCAGCGCAAACCACCGCCACCGCCGCCAGCACTGCCAGCACCCGCTCCGCCGGCCCCGGATACTCCTGCCGGTTCATGAACCAGAACGCGACCCCCGTAGCCAGCGCCCATCCCGCGCGCCCATACCACCCGCGCGCCACCAGCGGCGCGTCAATCCCGTAATCAACCGTTGAAGCCGTAGCGCCAGCCGCCATTAAACCGCAACCTCAACCGGAGGCGCCACCTCCAGCGGCTTCTTAAACTTGCACTCCGCGTTGGGACACTGCGCGAACGCACCCGACTTCAAATACTTCTCCACCAGGTACCCGCCGCCGCACTCCGGACACTTCTCCGCAAGCGGCTTGCCCCACGCCACAAACTCGCACTCCGGATAGCGGTTGCACCCGTAGAAAGTTTTCCCGCGCTTGGACCGCCGCTCGATAATCTCGCCCTCGGAACAATTGGGACACTTCACCCCAATCGTCTTCTGCTTCACGTATTTGCACTTGGGATAATTCCCGCAAGCCACAAACTCCCCAAAGCGCCCATACTTCTTGACCAGCTTCCCGCCGCACTGCGGACAGTCCTCATCGAGCGGCACGTCCTTGGGCTTCTGCGCCTCGCCTAATTGCTTAGTAGTTTTGCAATCCGGATACCCCGAGCAAGCCAAAAACTGCCCGAACCGACCCTTCTTCAGCACCATCGGCCGCCCGCAGTTGTCGCAATAAACCGCCTCGTCCTGCTCGGTAGCGCCCTCTTCCGCGATCTCGCGAGTATTCGTGCAATCCGGATACCCCGTGCAGGCAATGAAGCTTCCATGCTTGCCCCACTTGATCACCATAGGCTTGCCGCACTTATCGCACAGGAAGTCGGTGGGCCGCTCCATGCGCTTGATGTCGGTCATGTGCAGCGCCGCGTGCTCCAGATCCTTCTCGAAGCGCGCGTAAAAATCGCTCATGGCCGTACGCCAATCGAGCTTGCCCTCTTCGATCTCGTCGAGCTCCGCCTCCATCCGCGCCGTGTAACTGGTGTCGAACAGATCGTCGAAGCTCTCGAGCAGCAGGTCCGTCACCACCATTCCCAACTCGGTGGGAGTAAACTTCCCGCCCTCTTTCTTCACATACTCGCGATCCTGAATGGTCGACAGGATCGAAGCGTAGGTAGAAGGACGCCCCACCCCGTCCGCTTCCAGTTCCTTCACCAGCGTGGCTTCGGTAAACCGCGGAGGCGGCTCCGTGAAATGCTGCTCCGGCAGAATCGCCTTGAACTTCAGCACCTCACCCTGCGTCACCGCCGGAAGCTTGCTCTTCTCTTCTTCATCGTCTTCGTCCTTGGCGTCCTTGCCTTCCTTGTAGACGCGCAGGAATCCGTTGAACTTCTCGACGCTCCCCGTCGCGCGGAAAATATAAGCCGCCCCGTCCTTGCCCTTGGCGTCCACGTCGATCGTCGTCTGATCGAACACCGCCGGCGTCATCTGCGACGCCACGAAGCGCTGCCAGATCAGCGCATACAGCTTGGCCTCGTCTTCCGCCAGGAAACTCGCCACGCTCTCCGGAGTCCGCAGCGCCGACGTCGGACGAATCGCCTCGTGCGCGTCCTGCGCGTCTTTCTTGCTCTTATAAACGTTCGGCTTCTCGGGACGATACTCCGCCCCATAGCGCTCCGCGATCATCCCGCGTACTTCGTCCAGCGCATCCTGCGATACGCGCGTCGAATCCGTACGCATGTAGCTGATCAAGCCCACCGCGCCCTCGTCCTTGCCCAGTTCCACGCCTTCGTAAAGTTTCTGCGCCAGCATCATCGTGCGCTTCACGCTAAAGCGCAGCTTGCGAGCCGACTCTTGCTGCAGCGTCGACGTAATAAACGGCGGCACCGGATTCCGCTTCTTCTCGCGATTCGTAACCGACCGCACCACGTACTCCGTGCCGTCCAGCGTCGCGACAATCGCATCCGCCTCCGCCTGATTCGCGATCTCAAGATTTTCTTCGTTCTTCTTCGCTAAGTGCGCGCTCAACTGCGGCGGCTTTTTTGCCCCCAGGTTGACGTCAATGCTCCAGTACTCTTTTTTGAGGAACGCCTTGATCTCGCGCTCCCGGTCCACAATCAGCCGCAGCGCCACCGTCTGCACGCGCCCCGCCGACAACCCGCGCCGCACTTTATCCCACAGGAGCGGCGAAATTTTGTAGCCCACCAGAC
>JALYJH010000277.1 GCA_030775415.1 Acidobacteriota bacterium
GAAGAACGGCGTGGGGGCGTCCAGGTTTAGGAAATCGTGATCGAGCGAGACGACCACCTTCGCTTTATCCCACTTGGGGTGCGCGTAGAGGGGCTGGCCGAAGGCCATCGCGGCTCCGGCTAATTCGTTATCGCGCGAAAGGGCTTCGTATTCTACCCACTTGGCTTTCGGGAACTTCTTCAGGACCGCGGTGCGCTGAGAGTCTAGCGCAGGCGAAGAGACGAAGCGGCTTAGGAAGCGGAGTCCTGTGCCGTCGCCTAGGGACAACTTTTGAACGGCAGATTCCAGGGCGGGCCAGGTCGATTCTTTTCCGCCTTGCAGAACTTTCGCGGAGCGGTCGGGATCGTACATCCCTAAAACGAGAGCTTGCTGGATGGCGGTGGCGGCTCCGAGGCTATGCGGGTGGTCGGGATTGCCTTCGATTTTTGTCGGGCGGCCGTCGTGAGTTTCTACCAGCAGGCCGGTTACGTGGCCGCCGATGCTCATGACGGTGGCGAAGTGGAAGGGCTCGCCGGGGAGATAGTTGTCGGCCTCGGTTCCGGCGGAATTCGGCAGGATGTGTTCGACGGGGCGATTGCAGGCGGCCAGCCCGGCGAGTCCAAAGGACGCGGCCATCAGCTTCAATACTGTGCGGCGTGAATTGCCGTCGAGCATTTCGGTGGCGTTCGCCGGGAACTCGTGATGGACCCAATCGCGGAATTCTTTGGTATCGGCTAGCTGGTTGAGGCTGCGCCAATACTTTTTCCCCGTTACGTTCGGGGTCTGAATGTTAATCAAGCTGCTCATCGGTGGCACCCCGAACAGTTCGTGGGCGGATCTAAATGTTTCTGGGCGACGATTTCGGCGCCGATTTCCCTGGGGTCGCGATCCGGGACCCAGTCGAGCTTGGTGACTAAGTTCGCGGGGCGCACGTTGGGCGCGGGATCGCGGTGGCACTCCAGGCACATCGCCATATTCAACGGCTTCTCCTGATGGACTTCAATCATCTGATCCACTCGCCCGTGGCAGCTCACGCAGCTTACGCCGGCCGAGAGGTGCGCCGAGTGATTAAAATAGACATAGTCGGGCAGGCGATGGATTTGCACCCACGGGACCGGTTTGCCGGTGGCGTAGCTTTGGCGCACGGGTTCAAGGCGCGGGCTATCCTTCTTGACCTGGGTGTGGCAGTTCATGCAAGTACTGGTAGCCGGTACGGCGGCGAAGGCAGCTTTGTAGACGGTGGAATGGCAGTAGTAACAGTCGAGTCCAAGCTGGCCGGCATGCAGTTTGTGGCTGTAGGGCACGGGTTGGACCGGCTGGTATCCTGTATCGATTACCGTGGGGTAGCTGTAGTAGGTGTAAGCGGCGGTGCCCAGCACAGCGCCAATGCCGACGACGATACCTGCGACTTTTAGAATAATGTCAGAAGACTTCGGAAAAATAACCGCCATTGCGAGTGTTGACTCCGGCTCTCAGATGCCTTTGATCGAACTGCTTGTAATCGTGGGGTCCAACAATATTTCTACCATAACGGCATACGTTGCGCAACGGGAGTAAAAATTCTTGTTTAGCAGGAAAATCGAGACGATCGGCAGGCTATTCGGGAACTTGAAGGTTCGGCCGAAGCTGATGGTTCTGCACAACCTGTTTTTCCTGATTTTGACGACCACCGCGTATTTCACGTTGATTCCGTTGTACGAGCAGCTGGTTACGGACGCTGGGGTGCATTCCATCGTTTTAGAGCACCCGGGGCCGAGCGCGCAGGCGGCGCGGCAATCGCAACGATGGGCTTTGACGCAGGCAAAAGTCCGCTTGTTCCTGGTGCTGGGCATCTTGTATATGCTGGCGGTGGTTTTGCTCGAGTCGGTGATCATGCCCCGCTACGTGTACGATCCTCTTCGGCGGATGTTGAAAGCCGACTCGGCGACGCAGGCGGGGGACCGGGAGGGGGAGCTGATTCCGGAGTCCGAGATCCTGGGGGATGAGATTGGGCAGATCATGCGGTCGCGGAACGATACGGTGGAGGCGCTGCGCAAGCGCGAAGACGAACTAGCGGCGGCGCTGCGGCGGATCGAGGAGCAGGACAGATTGGTGAGCTTGGGATTGCTTTCCGCAAGCGTGGCGCATGAGTTGAACACGCCGCTGGCGGTGCTGGCGGGGTCTATTGAGAAGCTGATCGAGACCCAGCAGGATGCACATACGCAGGAGCGGCTAGCGCGGATGCAGCGGGTGACGCAGCGGCTGCGACGGATCAGCGAGAGCCTGGTGGAGTTTTCGCGGGTGCGCGAGACGCAGATGGAGGCGACGCCGCTGAGGCCGTTAATTGAGGAGGCGTGGGCGCTGGTGGCGATCGATGAGAAGTCATCGCAGGTGGAGTTTGTGAATCAGGCGGGCGCGGAGCATCGGGTGATTGGAAACGCGGACCGGCTGCTGCAAGTGTTTGTCAACTTACTGCGCAATGCGCTGAATGCGACGGGGGGCGACGGGGCGGGACGGATTGAGGTACGCAGCAAGCGCGAGCAGCGGGAGGGACGTGCGGCAATCGTGCTGACTGTGGAAGACAACGGACAAGGGATTCCGGCTTATGTGCTGCCGGACATCTTCGATGCGTTTGTGACGACGCGGCTGGACGCGCATGGGACGGGACTGGGGTTGACCGTAGCGGAGGGGATCATCACGCAGCACGGCGGGACGATCGGGGCTAGCAATCGTCCGCAGGGCGGGGCGTGTCTGGAAGTTTGCCTGCCGGCGGCGGGCTAGATCACCGCGGATAACGCACGGAGGAGCGCCGCGCCATCGCCACGATAGGCACTGCCGTGCTGGCAGGCGAGCAGCGAGGGCTGAAGGCTCGCCAGACGTTCGAGAATAGCGGCGGTGCTGGTGGCATGCGCGTAGTAATCCAGCATGCCGCGCATGCCTTCGCTGGCGGTTAAGATTTCGGATTCGGTGACGGGCGGCGGGTTGCCTCCCGCTTGCGTAAAGAGGTCCCCGCAGAGTAGGGTTTGGGTGGTTACGTCGAAGAGAACGCCGCAATCCCAGCCGTGCGGAACGTGGGGCGTGTAGAGCCATTTCACTCGGCGGCTGCCGATGGAAAATTCTTCACCGTCAGCGAGGGCGCGGGCGGGGCGCGCGGCGTAATCGTTGAGGGACGTGAGCACTCCGATTTCGCTTCCGAAAGCCGTGGCTTGGGGTGCGGCTGCCAGGAAATCGTTAAGGGCTCCGTACTCGTCGCTTTCGAAATGAGAGCCGCCGATCCAGCGCAGTTTTTCAACTGGCATCACTTTCTTTACAGCTTCCACAGTGATCGGGAAGAGCTTGCGGTAGCCGGTGTGGAACAGGAGAGGTTCGTCGGCAGCAAGCAGATAGGAATTAAAGGTGAAGCCGCCGGGAATTACATCGAGCGGGGTGCAGATGCGATAGATGCCGGCGGCAACCTCGTCGACGCGCGTAGTGGTTTCTTGATTGGTGATCATTTGTTTCTCTGCGCCCATGTGGCCGGGTGGGTGGCATACTCTAGTCTATGCGATCCACAATTTGGCTCACGATAGTTTTGATAGCAGCATGTGCCGTGCCCACCTTCGCGCAGAGCGATGTTCCGGCGACGCTGCTGGCGCACTTGAAGACTTCGCGCGCGTTCACCTTGAAGGTGGCCGAGCAGATGCCGGAGGCGACTTACGATTTCAAGCTTACGCCGCCGCAGATGAGTTTTGCGGGACAGTTGGTGCATCTGTCGCAGGCGCTGGACGAATATCTGTCGGCGTTCAAGGGGGAAAAGGCGGCTCGGCGCAAACCGGCGTCGATGAATAAAAAAGACGTGATCGCATTTTTGGGGCAGTCTTTCGATGGCGCGATTGCGACGGTAGCGAAATTAACGGCTGCGGATCTGGCGAAGACTTATACTGGCGATAGTGGGAAGATGACGGGGCTGGAGGTAGTGATGGCGATGTTCGATCACACTACTCACCATCGAGCGTCGGCGGAGATGTATTTGCGCGCGAAGGGGATTACGCCGGCGGAGTATCAGTTCTGAAGGTGGCGGGTGCAAAGTGTTATTTTTCGGTGCTGCGGCCCTGGGCTACACAAACGCAGCCATTCCTCTGGGCCGGGATTTCTCCCCGGCTCCAGCTAACGACCCGGCAGTCGTAACGGAGCGGACCGCTCCTGCTTGCTTATTTGATCTTGCTACGCGTCTCCAAAATTGTCTAGAGCAATTCGGCAAACTGGTCCGTCGAAAGGTCTGCATCCCTCAGGACGCCGCGAAGCAAGGGTTCTTTGATGGTCTTTCCCGCTTGCATCGGCACTACAGTCCTAGCCTTGGTGGTGCGTGGATCAGGATCAAGCGGCTGCCTTTTTGCCGATCCTCCACGAATCCAGCGCGATTTAAGGCCCGCACAACTTGTCGCGCGGTCAAAGACGGCAGCTTAGACATTCATCAGGCGGGGACCGTCACTCGACCCTGGAACGAAGGACCTTCTATGGGAATTGCGTCTCCGTGGGCTGCCAAGCTCTCCAGATAAACGGCGATGGCCTCCTTGACGTTGCGTTCTGTCTGTTCCACGGTCTCACCTTGAGTGTGGCAGCCGGGGAGTGCCGGAACAAATGCCACGTATCCGCCTTCAGGAGCTTGCTCGTAGAAGACTGAATAGGAGAAGGTCTTGGATTCCCTCTTTTTCATTACTTTCATTGTAGAAGGTGGTAGCGGAATCTGGAAAGATCGGGTCTTTGCGGCTGGACATCATAATTAAACTAATGCTTGTGGCTCTGGGAGAAGGAAGAACCCCGAGACGCTTAGTGTATTTTTGCCGTCTAGAAGCATTCCATCATCGAAGCGGATTACAAATTCGCTCCGGCTTATCAAAGCGTTGAAGGCGTCGAAGTCAGTTTCTCCCGAGATATTTCGCGG
>JALYJH010000278.1 GCA_030775415.1 Acidobacteriota bacterium
GGATAAAGATGGCCGCGTCACCGAAGCCTTCACGCCCGACTTCTACCTGCCTGAATTCGACCTCTACGTGGAACTCACCACCATGAAGCAATCCCTGGTTACAAAGAAAAATCGCAAAGTGAAGCTGCTGCGTGCAATCTATCCGCACATTAACATTCAGGTGTTCTACCAAAAGGATTTCCAGGATCTGGTGTTCAAATACGGCTTGCGAATGGTGGTGCGGTGACAGCGGCTCCGCAAAACATCGAGCGAATCTTGTTCACTGAGGAACAAATCAATGCCCGCATAGCCGCGGTCGCCGCCGAGATCAGCGAAAAATATCGCGGCCGCGATCTGAAGTTAATATCCGTACTCAAGGGATCAGTCTTTTTCCTTACTGCACTCGCTCGCGCCATCAGCATCCCCGTCAAGATCGATTTCCTGGCAATCTCCAGCTTCGGCGGCCCCTCGCACGGACCCACGCCGGGCGTGGTGCGCATCGCCAAAGATCTCGACGAGCCGATTCTTGACGAGGACGTACTGCTGATCGAGGACATCGTCGATACCGGCTTCACGACGCGTTATCTTTTGCAGACCCTTGCCGGCCGCGGCCCGCGCTCCCTAGGCATTTGTACACTCCTCGACCGCTCCGTGCGCCGCATCGTCCAGGTGCCCGTCGAATTCCACTGCTTCGAAATTCCCGACCGTTTCGTGGTAGGTTGCGGCCTCGATCATAAGCAGCTCTACCGCAACCTGGGCTATATCGCAGTGCTCGCTCCCGAAAAATGACTTTGGCCGCAAGAATGCTCAGTTCGCAGCATGACTAATAAAAACTTTTGCCTGGTAGTTGCGTTGGCCGCCGCTTTTCTGGGAACCATGGCCATGGCGCAAACCGCCAAGGACGACGTCAAAGACGCGGGGCAAGACGTCAAAGACGCCGGAAGAGCAAGCGGCGCAGCGGTAAAAAAGACCGCAAGAGCGACCAAAAAGACCGCCAAAAAAGGCGCCCACAAGGCCGCGCAGAAGACTGAGCAAGGCGCCGACAAAGTCGAGCAAAAGACTCGCTAAACACGCTAGCGTAAATCTTTCTGCGCGGTTTTTTCAGCTTTTGACATATTCCGCGTGTGTCAACTAAAAGCGCTTGCTTCCATGCGCCTTTTTGAGGTCTGATAAGAGTGCGTTTTCCCAGCGAGAGGGTTTAGATGAGCATCTACCAGATTGACACCGCGCACTCTTCCGCGCAGTTCAAGGTTCGCCACATGATGATCGCCAACGTGAAGGGCGAATTCGACAAAGTGAACGGTACCGTGAATTTCGACCCCGCCAACCCCAGCGCGTCGACCGTCGAGGCCAGCATCGATGTTTCCACCATCAGCACACGTGACGAACAGCGCGATTCCCATCTCAAAAGCGCCGATTTTCTGGACGTCCAAAAGTACCCGACGATTACTTTCAAGTCGAAAAAAGTGACCTCCACGGGCAGCGACAGCTTCCAAGTAGCCGGCGACCTCACTATCCGTGACATCACCAAAGAAGTGACCTTGACCGTTGAAGAACTGACCGGCGAAGCCAAGGATCCCTGGGGCAATATGCGCCGCGGCGCCACCGCCAAGGCCCGCCTCAATCGTAAGGACTTCGGCATGAGCTTTAACGTCGCGCTCGAAGCCGGCGGCTTTCTGGTCGGCGAAGAAGTCGACCTAACCATCGACGTCGAATTGATTCGCCAGGCGTAAGTAATTACGATCGAGCCGGCCCGCGCGGCTCCAGCGTCATTTTCATCCCGTACTTAGGCCGCAGCGTAATCACCGCCCGGGTTGCCACCGCGTGTCCTGGCACCAGGCGCATCTTCCACCGCTGTGCCAGCGTGGCCAGAACCAGCACACCCTCCGCCCAAGCGAATCTCTCCCCAATACACACCCGTGCACCTCCCCCAAAGGGGAAGTACGCGAACTTGGGACGCTTCTCGCTCTCCTCTGGACGCCAGCGATCGGGATTGAACTGCTCAGGCTCCGGCCACCAGCGCGGATCGCGGTGCACCACCCACGGACTAGTCAACAAAATCGACTTGGCCGGAATGGTGTACTCGCCAACCGTGTATGTCGTTTTGGCGCGCCGACCGATGGCCCAAGCCGGCGGAAACAACCGCAGCGACTCCGAAAAAACTCCCGTCGTGTACGGCAGCCGCGGGACGTCCTCAAATCCCGGCAGCCGCCCGCCCAGAACTCGATCCAACTCCTCGTGCATCCGCGCCTCGGCCGATGGATTTTGGGAAAGCAAATACCATGTCCAGGTCAACGCATTCGCCGTAGTCTCATGGCCTGCGATCAGCAGCGTCAGCGCTTCATCGCGGACCTGCTTGTCCGTCATATGACCCTTATCGTCTTCGTCCTGCGCCAGAAGCAGCATCGATAACAGATCCCCGGCGTCGCCCCCGGTCGCGCGGCGCTCAGCGATCAGCCGGTAGACGATCCGGTCCAGTTGATCGCGGGCCTTCTCAAAGCGCCGCACCGGCGGAATCGGCAGCTTCTGGATCCAGTCCGAGAACGGCAGCAGCAGTGTGTCAAACAATTCGAAGATCTGCGTCATCGCCCGTCCGATTTCATCCGCTTCCGATGAAACGTCCGCGCTAAACAGAGTCCGTCCCACGATCGCCAGCGTGAGCCGCGTCATCTCGCGATGGATATCGAGTTCCACGCCGGCGGACCACGCCTTCCCCGCCCGTGCGGCGCATTCGACCATATCGGCCGAGTAGCGCGCCAGCCGGTCGCGATGAAACGCCGGCTGCACCAGCCTTCGCTGCCGCGTATGAAACTCGCCCTCGCTGGTCAGCAGCCCGTCGCCCAGCAGTACTTTGGCGCGCTCCAGCATACGGCTCTTCGTGAAGTTGCTCTGGTTGGTTACCAAAATGTCGCGAATCGCGTCCGGATGGCTCACCACGAAGGCGTGCTGGGGGCCCAAGCGCAGGTACACTAAATCGCCGTGCTCCCGCGCCACATTCAGCAGATAACCCGCGGGGTCCTTGCGAAAATGCGGCAGCACTCCCAGCCACGGCCGCGCATTCGCCGGGCCCGGCGGACGGACAGATGGTATTGTCAACGCTTCCATTGTATGATTCAAGAACATTAGATACCGCCTCACCAGAAAGGAAACGCAATCATGTCCAGTTCCGTTCCGCCTTCCTTCCCGTCCCCGCAACCGTTCGCCAGCAGCCAGCCTCCCCTGCCTCCGGGGAAGAAATCGAATCTTCTGTTGTGGATTGTGGGGATCGTCGTGGTTGTGATGGTGGGCTTCACGGCCATGTGTGGGTTAGGCGGCTATTTTCTGATGCGCAAGGCCAAGCAGTCCGGCCTAGATTCCGAGCTCCTCACGAAAAACCCTGGCTATGCCACGGCCAAGCTGATGGTGACAATGAACCCGCAGCTTGACGTGGTTTCGAGCGACGACAGCAGCGGCGCCATTGTCGTGCGCGAAAAGAAAACCGGCAAAACCATGACTTTTAAGTTCGATCCCGAAAAAAAGTCCATGGTGGTTGTTGACGAAGACGGTAAAGAGGCCACTGTCAAGTTGAATGCCGATGGCGATAAGAGCGGCGTCGAAGTGCAATCTGCCGACGGCACTGTGAAGTTCGGCGGCTCCGGAAGCAATCAGTTGCCTGCCTGGATCCCCACCTATCCCGGTTCCTCACCTAAAGGAACGTTCTCCTCGCAGAGCAAGGACGGCAACCAGAGCAGCTTCGCTTTCAAAACCAGCGACGCTCCCGCCAAAGTAATTTCGTATTATCAGGACCAGCTGAAATCCGGCGGCTTCAATATCACCATGACTACCAATACCCCGCAAGGCGGCATGCTGATGGCGGAGGACGGCGGCAAGACTCGCTCCGTGGTCCTCACAGTCGGGGCCTCTTCCGCCGACGGCACTGACGTCAGCGTGACCTCCATCGAGAAGAAGTAATCAGGACTTTGTCAGGATCAGCGTCTGCGGCCCCAGCGGCTGCGCGGTACTTTCGCCGAACCCCGCGTCACGGAACATGGCGTCCAGTTCCTTAAAGGTATACGCGTCCCCGCCCGCGGTCGACCCCAGCATCATCATGCTGAAAGCTGCCGGCATCGGGGGCGAGATCCGGTCTTCGTTCGGCACGAACTCGACCGTCGCGACACGCCCGTCCGCTTTCAGCGCCGCACGCACTTTCCGCAACAGCTTCACATTTGTCGCATGATCGAAGTGGTGCAGAAAATTCGGTAGCAGAATCAGATCGTAGCCCGTACCGAAATCTACCTCGAACGCGCTCCCCGGAATTGTGTGGTAGCGCTCCCCCACGCCCGCCTGCCGCGCGTGTTCCGTAGAAAGCTCCAATACATTCTTCCAATCCTGACCGTAGATTTGCGCCAGCGGATTCAGTTTCGCGATCTCGATCCCATAAGCACCGGGACCGGCAGCGATGTCCAGCACCTTCATCGCACGCCCCGGCAGGTTAACGATTTGCGCCATCCCCGCTGCGGCCATGGCCGACATCGGTGCCATGGATTTCGCAAATTCCACCCATACGGGCGCCTCTGGACCCATGTTCCCCTGGTCATGGGCCGTCCCGCCCTTGCGCACGGAATCCGCCAGATTCAGATAGTTCGCAATGTGCGACGGATGCGTCAGAAAGTAGGCGACGGAACCCAAATACGCGGGAGATTTCTTATCCAGAAACACCGCTGTATCGGGAGTCAGCCCGTAAGCGCCATTCTCTTTCGTCAGAAAACCTTCGATGGTCAGGAAATCGCAAAGAATGCGCGTGCCCCTCTCGCTAGCCTTAGCGCGCCGCGCAATCTCCGCAGCACTCGTAGCCCCGGCTCCGACATGCGTGAACAGCTCGAGTTCGATTCCGGCCTTGAGTGCCAGCGCC
>JALYJH010000279.1 GCA_030775415.1 Acidobacteriota bacterium
TCCGGCGGACGGGAATTGGAAATCCGTGGCGCGGTATTGATCGCCGAAACCGTGGCGCGCGACGACCACCGGCTTGTCCCAATGCGGCACGATGCGCGGGACGTTTTTGCAAATAATGGGCTCGCGGAAAATGGTGCCGTCGAGGATGTTGCGGATGGTCCCGTTCGGGCTCTTCCACATTTTCTTGAGGCCGAATTCTTTGACGCGGGCTTCGTCGGGCGTGATGGTCGCGCACTTCACCGCCACGCCGTATTGCTGGGTGGCTTTGGCGGAGTCGATGGTGATCTGGTCGTCCGTGGCGTCGCGCTTCTCGATCGAGAGATCGTAGTATTTGAGGTCAACATCCAGATAGGGGAGGATGAGCCGTTGGCGGATCCACTGCCAGATGATGCGCGTCATCTCGTCGCCGTCCATTTCGACGACAGGGTTCTTGACCTTTATCTTGGCCATCTAAAGTGAGAGCTCCTAGGGGTGGGGTAAACCTAACATTATCGCCGATGGCATGGCGGAAACGCTAGTGTGCACGCTTACGCGTCTGTAACGCAGCGAGCAAATGGCAGACGGCGGAAAGGTTCGCCGCCGTTCTGCCTTGGAGGAGTTTCCGGATCGACGCCAAACGCTCGTCGCGAAGGATGCGGTTGGAGGTTCCGCATCGCCGCTTCGAGAATTTCCACCGGACGTTACGGAGTTTAATCGCAGCGCGAAATCTCCGCAAGGTATCTTTCGTATAATCGGGGAAACATTGCACCGGCATAGTGAAGTGGATGTTAAAGTGGAAGCCGCGGCTCACCCAGCGTAGCGCAGCCATGGCTATTGATCTCGCAGGCCCAGTTTCTCCGCGACAGCGCACCATTATGGTGGCGAGCTGCGTGGTGGCCATCGGGCTGATCACCTTGTTGGGACGATTCACGGGCCGCGTGGTGCCGTTGGGTGGATTTTATTTGCTGCCCCTGGTAGTGGCTTCCGCCTTCGTTTCCCGCTGGTCCATCTTTTTTCTAGCCATTGCGACAGCGCTGGTTAGCGAATATTTCGGCCCTTACCCCTGGGGGCCCGAATCGCTGCGCAGGCTGGCTCCCGCAATCGCGGCGTTTACAGGCGGCGGATTGTTCGCGGGCGAGCTGGCGCGTAACCGGCGCATCGCCAGCGCACTCTTGCAAAAAACTCAGGAGGAGGCGCGCGTACGCCTCAACGCGGTGACGGAAATGCGGGCGCTCCTCGAAAGCAGTCCGGTGGGGCTGATTACTGTCGACCACACCGGGACCATAAGCATGGCCAATACAGCCGCGTGCCGGCTGCTGGGATTCGTCGCGGGATCGCCCGAAGGAGATCCCATTGAAACTTACATTCCCGTGCTGGCCCGCCTGCTCCATTCGCCGCAGGTGGTGAACCTGATGCAAACGAAAGTGGAGGCCAGCGGGCGGCGGCGCACGGGTGAAACCTTTTTATCTCAAGCCTGGGTATCGTCCTACGAAGACGCTTCGGGGCCGCGGCTGGCGGTGGTGTTGTCGGATGCCACTGAACTGATTCGCGACCGCGAGGAAAGCGGACTGAAGCAGTTGTTGACCAATTCACGCATCGTGGCGGGCGCGGTTTCCCACGAGCTGCGCAATCTGGCGGCAGCGGGATCGGTGCTCTACCACAACTTGAAAAAGCGCGAAGATCCGAATGCAAACAACAAGGATTTTCAGGCGCTGGGCACGGTGGTAGAAAGCATTTTGCGCCTGTCTTCCACGGAATTGGCGGATGCCAGCGAAGAAGTTCTGGAAGGCGTGGATGTGGGCGATCTTCTGGATGAATTGCGCGCCATTATCTCGCCGTCGCTTGAAGAATCCGGTGTCAAAGCAGATTGGGAAATCGCGGCGGACCTGCCGCCTATCCGCGTGAACCGGTCGGGGCTGTTGCAGGTGTTTTTGAATTTAACCAAGAACAGCCGCCTGGCGTTGCAGGAGACGGCGAACGGGCGAATTCTGGTGACGGCATACGCTTTGGACTCCTCCGTGGTGATCCGCATTTCGGATAATGGCCCGGGCATCTCCTCGGCGGAGCGCCTGTTCCAGCCCTTTCAACCGGGGGCGTCTTCGACCGGCCTGGGGCTGTTCGTTTCGCGCGCGATCATACGGACCTTTGGGGGTGAGTTGCATCATTTACAGCCTGCGGGCGAGTGTTCTTTTGTGATCGAGATTCCCGCGATTCTGCCGGCGGAATTGTAATATGCCTGGGACAACCCGCATATTGCTGATCGATGACCATTCCTTATTTCGCGAGGCGATTGCGCGGCTGCTGGGCGCGGAAGCGGATTTTGAAGTCACCGGCGAGTGCGCCACGGTCGAGGAGGGGCTGAGCCATTTGGGCTCGCAAAACCCCGATGTGGTGTTGCTGGATATCAATTTAGGGCTGCAACAGGGCGGAGCGTTTTTGAATCAGGCGTGGAAGCAGGGATTCAAAGGCAAGGTGCTGGTGGTGACGGCGGGCGTAAGCAAAATGGAGGCGGCGCGCTTAATGGAGCGGGGCTGCTCCGGCATTGTTTTGAAGCACGAGCGTCCGCAGTTGCTGGTGGAGCGTATTCGCCAAGTGACGCAGCAGACGGACGAGCTTGTTCCGGCGACCTTGCCTGATCTGGCGCAATTCGATCAATTCGGGGCGGCGGACACGCGTCCGTTCACGCCGCGCGAACGGCAGATTCTGCGGGGCGTCTTCTTGGGAAAATCAAATAAAGAGATTGCGCATGATATGAGGATTTCGGAGTCTCTGGTAAAGGCAGTGCTCCAGCAGTTGTTCGCCAAGACAGGGGTGCGCACGCGCTCGCAACTGGTGCGAACGGCGATCGAGCGGCATTGGAAGGAACTGGAAGAAGAAATCGACGGCAGCTAATCGCGGCCGCCCAGATAGTAGTGCACGGCCGGCGTCACCAGCAGCGAAAGCACCATCGAGGCCAGCAAGCCGCCGATGACGGCGATCGCCAGGGGCTGTAGCATTTGCGATCCGGCGCCAAGCGCCAGCGACAACGGAATCATGCCAGCGACGGTCGCGAGAGCGGTCATCAGAATGGGGCGAAGGCGGCGCTCTCCGGCTTCGATCATGGCGTCGAGCACCGGCATGCCTTCGGCGCGAAAACGCTGATCGGCATCGAGCAGCAGAATGCCGTTTTTGGCTACGATACCGATCACCATGATGAGCCCCATGAATGACGAAATGTTGAAGGTGGTTCCGGTGACCAGCAGCGCTAAGAAGACGCCCGACGTCGAAAGCAGCGCCGAGGCGATGATGGCGGTGGGCGCGGCGAAGGTGCGGAATTCGAACAACAGAACGGTGAAGACCAGCACTACTGCCAGCGCCAGTACAACCAGCAAGTCCTTGAAGGATTTTTGCTGCTCGGCATAAGTTCCGCCGTAAACGATGCGGATCGATGAGGGCAGGTGCATGTCGGCGACGGCCTGCTGCACCAGTTGCATTCCAGAGCCGAGGCTGACGCCTTCGAAGCGGCCGGTGACGGCCACTTCGCGCTGTAAATTCTCGCGCCGAATTTCGGTCTGGCCGGCTTCATCTGTAAATTCGGCGAGCGAGCCGAGGGATGCTGTCTTGCCCGTCGAGCTGCTGGTGATCATGGTGTTGCGAATTTGGTCCAGCGTGGCGCGGGTGTCTGCGGGAAAACGGACGCGGATGCTGTAGGAGCGGTCGTTCACAACCACCGGCGTGGTGGCCGGCTCGCCCTGTAGAATGGCGCTGGCGTCGAGCTCGATTTCCTGCGGGGTAAAACCGGAACGCGCGGCCACCACCGGGTCGACGTTCATGACGATGGCGGGCCCGCTCACGGTGTTCTCGATGCCGTCCTTGACATCGGCCACGGCTTTTATTTTCTTGATACGGTCAGCGATTTTCGGAGCCCAGGTTTTGAGCAGGTCGGGATCGGGCGAGAACAGCTTAATTTCGATGGGCTCGGGGGAACTGGTGAGATCGCCAATCATGTCTTGCAGCACTTGGATGAATTCGACATCCAGTTGAGGGTATTTTTCATTGACTTTCGCGCGCAGATCGGAGATGACTTCGTCGATGCCGCGGCTGCGGTCGCGCTTCAGCTTCACCGAGAAGTCGCCGTTGTTGGCTTCGGTGACGGCGGCGAGGCCTAGTTGGAGGCCGGTGCGGCGCGAGGTGCTTTCCACCTCAGGCGTGTCTTTTAAGATCTTCTCGACGCCTAACAGGACATCGTTCGTGTCGGCCAGCGAGGAGCCGGCGGGCATCAGGTAATCCAGGATGAAGCCGCCTTCGTCCATCTCGGGAAGCAGGTCACTACCGAGCGAGCGGTAGCACAGGAACGACGCGCCAATGAGGAGTGCGCAGCCCAGCGTCAGAGCCAGAGGATGCGCTAATACGAAGCGGAGGGCGCGGACGTAGGTGCGCAGCACGCGGCCCATGAATCCGGTAGCAGCCACGTGGCCGTGGGCGTCGGCTGATTCGGAGCCAGTGCCTTTGCGTCGCAGGAAGTAATGGCTGAGAGTCGGCGTCCAGGTGACGGCCAGCGCCAGGGACGTAAGCAGCGCGGTGCCAACGGTGATTGCCAGGGCGCGAAAGAAAGTGCCGGTGACTCCGGTGATGGTGATCAGCGGGAGGAAGACCACGATGGGCGTGACGGTGGATCCGATCAGCGGCACGCGAATTTCGCGCAGGGCGCTGCGGATGGCCTCGCCGCGGCTCTGCCCCGAGTCGCGATGCATGACGATGTTCTCGACTACTACGATGGCGTCGTCGATCACCAGGCCGACGGCGGCCGCGAGTCCGCCCAGGGTCATCAGGTTGAAGCCTTGGCCCATGAGCCGCATGGCGATCAGGGTGATGGCGATGGTGGCGGGGATCACT
>JALYJH010000280.1 GCA_030775415.1 Acidobacteriota bacterium
CCCCGGCACGACGCATCAGGACGCGCTCTGCCATATGTCCTACAACGGTCAGATGTACAACGGCCAGCCCTTGAACACAACCACCTGCATTCCAGGAATCGAGAATTTGAAGGACGGGATCATGACGCGCGGTATTTTGATCGATATCCCGCGTCTGAAGGGAGTGCCCTATCTGGAGCCCGGCACCAACATATCCTCGAAAGATGTCGAAGCGTGGGAAAAGATGGCCGGGGTGAAGGTTTCTTCGGGAGACGCCATTATCCTTCGAACTGGCCGGTGGCCCCGCCGCACTAAGGTCGGTCCCTGGAAGATCATTGGGCATTCCTCAGGTTTTGACCTTTCGATGGCCTCGTGGGTAAAATCCCGCGATGTGGCGCTTGCGGGGGGCGACAATTCAGTGGAAATGGAGTGGGATCCACCGTTGGTCGAAGGCAACCCGGTTCCGCTTCACACATTTTTTATCGTCGGACTCGGAATGCCTATTATCGATTCTTTCGACCCCGAAGCCTTGGCGGAAATCGCGGCCCGATTGCATCGCTGGGAGTTTATGCTCGTGGTCGCGCCATGGAGGGTCCCCAACGGAACTGCCAGCGTGATCAATCCCGTCGCTGTTTTCTAGGAAATCCAAGCCGAAGCAGGGAAGACTGGACTCCCAGGTCAGTTCAACTCTGGGGCTCACCGGCTGGCAGCATCAGGTCACCAGCGCTGAAGTTCCATGAAGTCCATGTCCTTAAATGCCGATGGATACTCATGGACGCGCAATCTACTACCATCATGTCCGTCGTAGTGGCAATCGTAATCGGCTATTTCGCCGGCCGCGCCGCCGGCGTCTAACGAGTCGGCAGAGTGATCACCGGTAGCGCCAAATTCCCGCCGACCACAACACACAAAACTTGTGCGGACTACTCGCCGGCCTCGACAGGGCGACAAATGCCTCCCAAGCCGCGGGCGATAACGTGCATCGCCAGTGCAGGGCAGCCCCCGGGGTCTTACCGCGTCGAACAGGGGGGAACATTAATCATTCCGGGGCACGGTCGCGCGTGCGATGAGTACGAAGTCTCTGAGTATCGGGACATGCTTGCCATCATTCGCTTCGCGTTCAAGCGTTGATCGGGAAGGGTAGCAGCCTCGATCAGGGAAGACTGCCAGAGTTACCGCCGATTACGATGATCGTTATGGTGCAACCTCCGGTCCCTGGACCACGGACATGTTTGTGGAGGCTGTCTACACCCGTCTGAGGCACAATCGGACGAAGCTCTTAGCTGGTAAATAGTCGGAGATAAAAGCGCGCCTCCATTAGCAACGGCGTAAACCTCCTGGCGCGCCACTGTGCTTGCAGTTGATCATCCCTTCCTTTGGGCGCGAATACCGGGATCAGATCAGAAAATTCAGCTGTGGGATCGAATCGGCGAAACAGGAGACATTGGACTCACTCTAACTATTTGTAAAGCATTGGTCGAGGGGCATCATGGAATCACTGGACGGAACGCCTGTTGTTCTTAAGGTTAGATGCAGAGTTCTGGAGCAATGATGCGTTTCACGGATAAAGTTTGCGTCGTGACAGGAGGGGGTTCCGGCATTGGCAAGGCTGCATGTCTGCAATTTGCACGCGAGGGAGGGAAAGTAGTCGTCGTCGATCTAAATGAGCAGCACGGCAATGAGACCTTGCAGGAGATCACCCAAGCAAAGGGCGAGGCCCTGTTTGCGCGGTGCGACGTCGGGGACTCCGATAACGTCAAGGCGGCAATCAAAACCGCCACCGATAAGTGGGGAAAAATTGACGTCGTAGTGAATGACGCCGCGATGATGACCTTCAAACCGATCCTTGAGCTGCTCGAAGAAGATTTCGATAAGGTTCTTAACGTCAACCTACGATCGGTTTTCCTTTTCTGCAAATATTCGGTACCGCACATGCCGAAGGGTAGCGCGATTGTGAACATCAGCTCCGTCCACGCGTACGAAACAACGAAGAATGTGGTTCCTTACGCCACGTCAAAAGGAGGAATGGAAGCATTTACGCGAGGCTTCAGCGAAGAACTTGCGGCTCGTAAGATCCGTATTAACTGCGTTGCTCCCGGCGCTGTTGACACACCGATGCTGTGGAATAATCCCAACGTTAAAAGTGGGGTGGAGAAAATCCAGGGCGCCGTAGGCCAGCCGGAGGATATCGCGGCAGCCATCTGTTTTCTGGCATCGAGTGAAGCGCGCTTCATAACAGGTACCAACCTAACAGTCGACGGCGGCAGGTTGGACATCCTTCCCTAGCGCACAGCCACTATGTCGACATTCATGTTCGCTACAGGTATAGAAAACAGCTATCCCACCATTGAGTGGAAGGGCAAAACGATTCGGCAGGATGAGTTCGCGAAAACAAAACACTACGCTCACTGGCGCGACGATTTCCGGCTCCTGCAAGAATTGGGCATTGAATATCTGCGGTACGGCCCCCCGTACTTTTCAACGCACACAGGTCCTGGGCAGTACGACTGGAGCTTCGCGGATGAAACGTTCAAGGCGTTGAGGGACCAAAATGTCACCCCGATTGTCGATCTATGTCATTTTGGCGTACCGGATTGGATTGGAGATTTCCAGAACCCGGATTGGCCCAAGCTGTTCGTTGAATATGCGCAAGCGTTTGTGCGACGGTTTCCTTGGGCCCGATTCTACACGCCGGTGAACGAAATCTTCATAGCGGCCACCTTTTCGGCACAGTTTGGCTGGTGGAATGAGCGGCTGAAGACCGATCGCGCGTTCGTCAATGCTCTAAAGCATCTGTGTCAGGCGAATGTAATGGCCATGCACGCCATATTGAAAGAACGTCCCGACGCGATCTTTATCCAAAGCGAATCCACCCAGTATTTCCATCCCGACAACCCGAATTGCGAGGATGCGGCGCGCCGCTTCAATGAAAAACGTTTCTTATCGCTTGATTTAACTTACGGGTATCACGTCAACGCGACTATCTATGAGTACCTGCTAGACAACGGGATGACTCGGGATGAATATCATTGGTTTCTTCAGCAACATCTGCGATCGCGTTGCATTATGGGCAATGATTACTACGAGACCAACGAAAACCTGGTCCATGAGGATGGTAGCATTTCGCTTTCGGGCGAGATATTTGGCTACTATCCAATCACTCATCAGTATTTCTCCCGCTACTCGCTACCTGTTATGCACACCGAGACGAATGGTCTGGGCGGCATGGATGCAGTGAAGTGGCTGAAAAAGGAGTGGGCGAATGTACATCGGCTTAAGCAGGACGGCGTGCCTATCGTAGGGTTCACGTGGTACAGCCTCCAGGATCAGGTGGATTGGGACACAGGATTGCGCGAGGATAACGGCAATGTCAACCCGCTGGGACTCTGCAATCTCGAGCGGAATATCAATCCCGTCGGATATGCCTATAAGGAACTGATCAGCGAATGGCGTGATGCGCTGCTAACCGAAAGTACAGTCCTGGGCATATGTCGGTAGTTACTCACGATTCCACGCCGCCACTCATAGGCGGACGCGAGCCTGTATTCCTGCGTACATCGGAAAGTTCGGGCGGAAAGGACCCACAGTTCCTGGAAGCCACTTTCTTTCCTGGACGTGGAATGAACCTCTTTCAGATTCGGGCCTTTGTGCCGAGGTTAGGTGAGATTGACGTTCTGCGATCGCCTTCTCTCCAGAATGCAGCGGATCAATTAAATGGTGACGATTTCATGGGCGTCCATTCGTTTCGCTTTGGCGGGGCCATACTACTGCCGTTCGCAAATCGAATTCGGGGACACCTTCTGTCTGAAGACGGCGCCATTGAGACGAAGATCCTCGGGCAATCCATTCGTTTGCCTGCTGACTGGCACGGCAAAAAGCCGGGAGCGGAGAAATGTGCGATCCATGGCCTAATTCTGGCCTCCAAGTTCGACATTGTTGAACTTTCTGGCGATCATGTAACTGCTACGCTCGATGCTGGTAATTTCAATAATCATTGGCTCTCAGCCACTCACATTCGGGTGGAGGGAAAGCTACAAAGCACGGTCCTTGAACTGTCAGTCACTGCGCGGAACACCGGAGATTCTTTGTTACCGGTCGGTATAGGGTGGCATCCGTATTTCTCGATTCCTAGCGAAAATCGCGAAAAGGCTCGTTTGCACGTCCCCGCCCGTAAACGAGTGCTGGTCAATAACTACGACGATGTGTTTCCAACAGGCCAGGTTCAAACGGTGGAAGGCACGCCTTACGATTTTACGGCCCCGGATGGAGCAGCGTTGGGCCGCCACTATTTTGATGACAGCTTCGTCGATCTTCAGAAAACGGCCGAGGGTTACACCCAGACGGAACTCTTCGATCCCGAAGCGCACTACGGAGTCCGCCTGACTGCCATACCGCCCCAGGTACAGGCGCTGCAAGTATATTGTCCGCTGGATCAACCATTCGTCGCGATTGAGCCGCAATTCAACTGGACCGACCCATTTAGTCCCATATGGTCCAAAGATGTGAACACCGGTATGGTGATTTTACAGCCGGGCCAGGAGGTGACATGGGCGGTGCGACTTGAGCTTTTTACGATGTGATCCGTAGATGAGCGGACGAGAATTCCTTGAATCGAGGATTTCAACGAAAGGCGATCATCACAGCAGCCATGCAGCAGCAAATAGTGGGAGCCCAAAGCGGAGCATTAGTTTTTGGTGTCAGGCTGGTTGGTGTAAACGCAGAGAACGGGAAGAAGTTGCTGCTCTCAATCGCGTTTATAGCGGTTGTTTGGCTCATAGCATGGTTGCTGGGGCGCGTTGCGAGCTTCTTTACGGGAGATCGTTGGCGAAAACTTGCATTCTGGTTTCGCCAAGGTATTCACCTGCTCAGTGC
>JALYJH010000281.1 GCA_030775415.1 Acidobacteriota bacterium
TGCGCGACATGGGTAAGCAAGGGGAAGAAGCCATTCCTCGCGTGGTCCCTTACCTGGCCGATACCGACGTTGGCGTGCGCGTCGAAGCCGTGAAAGCCCTGATCGAAATCGGCGGCCCCAAAACGTTGGACGGTTTGGTGCGCGCCGCCGCCGACAACGATCCCGAAGTGCAGATTCGCGCCACCGACGGCTTGGTCAACGTGTACTTGCCGGGATATGTCAAAACTGGCCTGAGTGGAACTCTCTCGCGCGCCGGCGCCTCCGTGAAAGGTAAATTCACGGACACCAACGATCAGGCCATCGATCCATTCATCCAAGTGCGCCCGGACGTGATCGCCGCACTGGGCAAACTTGCGCGTGGCGCCGCCAGCCTGGAGGCGCGGGCCAACGCCGCGCGCGCCGTGGGCGTGTTGCGCGGACGCGCCGCCATACCGGATCTAGTCGAGGCGCTGCGCTCCAAGGACGACAAGGTGATGTATGAGTCGCTGGTGGCCATCCAGAAGATTGGCGATCCCTCGGCCGCGCCCCGCATCAGTTTCCTGCTGCGTGATTTGCAGGAGAAAATCCAGGTGCAGGCGCTCGAAACCACCGGCCTGCTGCGCAATCAGGACGCGGCTCCGCAGGTGCGCGATGCCTTAAGCCATGCGCGAAGCGTCCGCGTCAAGCGCGCGGCACTCGAAGCCCTGGCCATGCTCGCCGATCCGGCGGATCACGCTCTCCTTCTGGAAAATCTGCACGACAAAGACGATCAAGTGCGCGCCGCGGCTGAAGAGGGGCTGGGCCGCCTGCGCAATCCCATGGATCGCGCCGCCTTGAGCATGGCCTTCAACGATGAGCATGCCATGAGCCCCAGGCTTTCCGCCGCCTTTGCGCTGGTGCTTTTAGGCGAGTTGAAGACGGACCGCTATGGTCCGCTCCAGTACCTGTTGAACTCAGTGAATCAGCGAACCTGGCGCGATGTCGCCGTAGCGTTCCTCACCGAACTGGCGCGCGAGCAGCCCATCCGTCAAGTTATTTATGGGATGCTGGGCACCGCCACTAAAGATGAGAAAATCCAGTTGAGTATTGTGCTGGCTCGATCCGGAGACCGTGATAGCGAGCCTTCGCTCGAAGCGCTCTCGCGAGATTCCGATCCGGATGTGGCTGCCGAAGGCATTCGCAGCCTGCGTGCCCTGCGAGCCCGGCTGCCGTAGGAATCGAAAGCGAAATTACTTCGCTTTCTTCTGTTTCTGCTGACCGACGCGGACCTTGAACTGCTTCGCCTGCGCTTCCTGGTAAGCTTTCCAGTCGAACCGCTGCGACGCCTCCGACAGATACTTGTTCACGTCAATGTCCTTAGGCAGCACTGCCATCAGGCTGGCGGACATCGTACCGTCGGGACTAGTGATGCGGTATCGCTTTACGTTCGGGATGGACATAACGTAATCAGGATAACACGACCGTTACTGCTGCTGCGCCGGACGTTCCTTGAAGTGCGGCGGCTCGCGATCATTATATGGATTTTGCGGGTTGTACTGGTCCGGATTCGCCAGCCGCGCCTTGGCCGCTTGCTGGCGCTGCACGATCTGATCGATCACATACGCGCCGGCGCTGCCCGCCACCGCGCCGATCATCGCGCCTTTCTGGCTGCCCGTCATGCCGCCCACGGCCAGCCCCACCCCCGCGCCCGCGCCCAGCACCGCCGCGGTGTGCTTGCTGTTATCGGAGCTGACTCCGGAATCGTGGAGCGTCTTGTTCAGATTCAGGCTCTGCACCATTCCGTTGAAAATCATCGCGCTGCGCATCAAGTCGTTCAGAAACTCGGTGTTTATCTGGACGTTCACCTGCGGTTTGGGCTCGCTGGTTTGCGGCTCCGCCACTCCCATCACCGTCATGCCCAGTAAAATTCCGATGCTTGCGAGCGTCTTCATAGTTTCCCGAGGCTCCACTTCCTCTACGAGAGGATGGTTTGCGCTCTCAAATGGTTGCGCGCAGCCAGATTAAGTTTTATAAATATTTGAATCAAGTTTGCTTCCCGCCCTCGCCGTGCGACATCCTAACCTCATGAGCCTGTTTACCCCTTTGAGCATCCGTGACATAACCCTGCGCAATCGCATCGCCGTCTCGCCGATGTGCCAATACTCCTGCGACGACGGATTTGCCACGGACTGGCACTTGGTTCACTTGGGCAGCCGGGCTGTCGGGGGCGCGGGCCTGGTGATGGCCGAGGCAACCGCCGTGACGGCTGTGGGACGTATCACTCCGGGCGATCTCGGCATCTATCACGATGAGCATATCGAAATGCTGTCGCGCATCGCGGCCTTTATCAAGGGCCACGGCGCCGTGCCCGGCATCCAAATCGCCCACGCGGGGCGTAAAGGGAGCTGCTACGTTCCCTGGGAAAACAACGGCGCGCCCCTGCCGCTGGACGCCGGCGCGTGGGTGACGGAAGCGCCCAGCGCCGTGCCCTTTCGTGATAGCGACCCGCTGCCCCAGGCACTAAGCAAAGCCGGGATTGAAGCCGTCGTGCAAGCCTTCGCGGCCGCCGCGCGGCGCGCACTGGAGGCGGGATTCGAAGTGCTCGAAATCCACGGCGCCCACGGCTATCTTATAAATGAGTTTCTGTCGCCGCTCTCTAACTTGCGCACGGATGAATACGGCGGTGCGTTTGAAAATCGCATCCGCTTCTTGTTAGAAACAATCGCGGCGGTGCGCGGGGTGTGGCCTGCGCGTCTCCCGCTGTGGCTGCGCATTTCGGCGACGGATTGGAAAGAGGGCGGCTGGACTCTCGACGACTCGGTAAAGTTAGCCGCCGAACTGCGCCCGCGCGGCGTCGATCTGATCGATTGCTCGTCCGGAGGCCTGGCTCCCGACGCAAAAATCCAGCTCGGCCCCGGCTATCAAGTGCCCTTCGCGCAAAGAATCCGCAAAGAGACCGGCATCCTCACCGGCGCCGTCGGCATGATCACAGACCCGCTCCAGGGCGAGCAGATCATCGCCTCGGGCCAAGCCGATGTCATTTTGCTGGCGCGCGAATTTCTGCGCAGTCCCTACTGGCCCCTGCACGCGGCGCGGGCACTGGGCAAAGACCAGACGCCTCCCCTGCAGTATTCACGGGCCTTCGCGAAATAACTCACAACTCGAGTCCCTTGCGATAGACCATTTCCTTCAAGGAAAATTTTGCTCTTAAACGAAGAGGACCCAGTTTCGTCTGGAATGTGACATCGCGGTTTTCAACTTTAATCGGATGATCGTCACGCGAGAAGAAGATCATCAGCCCGTCCTCGACCTCCACCATCTTTTCCGGATGAAGTGTTTCCTTGCCGTGAATCTGTAGTTGCGTATTCTTTTCGAGATTCGCCTTCATCTCAGCGGGGTCCGGTGCGCGCCTTCCGGCTCTCTCCGGATCGCGCTCCTCCCCGCGGCCAGCAGCGTTTCTCATCATGGTCAACGGACCTCCGAATAAGCCGATCACGTAATATTTGTCGACGTCTTCAGCGGACAGCTTTTTGCGAACTTCCCGAATCGGCTTCGCGGACTCCCAGCGGACCGTCGTTTTCATCGCCTCTGGGCCACCAGGCGGAGGCCCACCACCCGGAGGAAAGCCACCACCGGGGGGGCCACCACCGCCGGGAAAACCGCCCGGGGGGCCGCCGCCTGGAGGACCACCGCCCGGGGGGCCACCGCCAGGACCACCACCAAATCCACCCGGAGGACCGCCTCCGGGAGGACCGTCGAACCCTTCCATGTCGAACTCCAATTCGACATCCTTCGCCCAGGGCGAGCGCGAGAGTAGCCGCTCGATTTCGGCGGATGACCAGGAATCCGCTGGCTTCTCATTCCAGAACTCGCCTTTGGCCGCCCACGCAGGAATCGCCAGCAGGCCTGCCGCGGAAAGTGTACGTTCCAAAACTGTACGTCTTGTGATCACTTGTCTCATCCTTTCAAAATGTGAAGCGCAATTGAACATCGATCTTACGGTTATACGTACTCGCCGTTCCGCCGGGCCCAAGGGATGCGAGGCTGCGATATTGTCCAAAATAGGGCGAGGAGAGATCTCCGGACGGCGTCGCGTAGTTGGGATGATTCAGAACGTTATTGGCCGACACGCTGAGCTGCAACATGTATCGCCGGCTGCCCGCTCCGCCGAATAGTCCAGGCGGTGGCCCTCCGCCTCCGGGACCGCCGGCCCCGCCACCCCCGCCAGGAGGACCACCGCCGGGCGGCGGACCACCGCCCGGCGGGCCCAGGTTATTGAAGTCCTGTTCACGCCGGCCTCCGAAAGACCATGAGCGCGACATCCGCAAATTCACACTAAAATTCGCGGGTCCACGGCCCGAGTTCCGTCCAATCGAAGTCCCCGGCGCCGGATTCAGATTGAAACAGCCGTATCCAGAAGCGTAAATTAAGTTCGCGCCGCTGCAACTGCCAGCGTCCAATCCCGCAACCAGGGCGGGCCGCTGATTCGTATTCCCGTCGCCGTAAACATCGCGGCCGGTCGTGATGTTGTAAGGCGCCCCGCTCGAAGCCATCATAAAAGGGCTGATACTGAACCCCCAGGGCAACGGTACGTTGGTCCCCATAATGGCGCGGTGCCGGACATCGGCCATAGTAGACGGCCCCCACTCCGCGCGCAGATTGTTGGGATCGGCCGGCAAGCCTTCATAGTCATCTTTCCCATACGACAATCCGTAGAAGCCAAATAGAAAAATCTTTTTGTAGTTCAAATTCGGCGTCAAGATCAATTGATTCGTGCGGCTGAAGCCAGTGCTCTCGGTCAGCAGCCTGACCTGATGGTCTCCATAAGGATAAACGCCGTTCACCGGCGCGTTAATATTGCGGACGCGCTCCTCATGAAC
>JALYJH010000282.1 GCA_030775415.1 Acidobacteriota bacterium
GACGTCGCCCTCGACACAATGGCCCTCAACACAAGAGGAGCCGCGCCTCTCCGCTGAACCCGGCCTCTCGGCTCAACCCGAACTCTCCACTGAAAAGGACCCGCACGCAGTCCCCGCAGCTTCCCAGGCGCGCTTCGCGACCCGCTGGTTATCGGCGGGCTTTCTCTGTGCAATCTTATTGCTCGCCGGCGTCGCCATACGCATTTCCGGCGCGAGATTGTTTTCACCAACGAAGCCTGCGTTGCCGGAGGCTCCTTCGATTGCCGTGCTCCCGTTTCAGAACCTCGGAAATACCAAGGACGAATCTTTCGCCGACGGTCTGACCGAAGATCTCATCGATTCCTTGGGAAGAGTGCAGGGGCTGCAAGTGGTGGCGCGCACGTCGGCATTCCAGTTCCGCAGCAAGGCGCTCGACATCCGGCAGATTGGAAAAGCGCTGAATGTCCGGACCGTGCTCGAGGGCAGCGTGCGGACCGATGGAAATCGCATCCGCATCACGACTCAACTGGACGACACCTCTAACGGCTACCGCCTCTGGTCCAACAGCTACGAGGGAAGTTTCGAGAACGCGATGTTTGTGCAGCGTGACATCTCACAGGAGATTGTAGCCGCCCTCCGAGAAGAGTTCGCCACCGCGGGCGGCGCCCCTGATTTAATATTTGCGCCTCGCAAAGCGTTTCCTCTCCAGGCCGAAACCTACCAGGATTACCTGCGCGGAGTCTATTTCTGGAACAAGCACACAACCGATTCCATTGAGACCGCCATAGGATATTTCCAAAAAGCCATCGCGGAAGAACCGGACTACGCACCGTCTTACACGGGTTTGGCTCGGTGCTACATGGACGCCCCCTCCCGCGGCGATTCACGAGCTCGCGATATCGCCCCCAGGATAAAGGAACTTGCCTTGAAAGCCGCGGCCCTGGACAGCAGCTTGGCGGAAGCCCATATCGATCTGGCCTTTGTGTCCTTCCTTAATTACGATTGGGACGGCGCCGAAGCCGAATTTAAGAAGGGCCTGCAGCTAAATCCCGGGGATGCCGTGGCCCATCGCATTTATTCCACCTATCTTGCCGCGGTTGGCCGCATGGGCGACGCATTGGCCGAAGACAAGATATCACAGCGGCTCGATCCCGTCTCGCCCTATATGCTGGAGGGCATCGCGCGTTCTCTTTACCGCATGCGGCGGTACGACGAAGCCATCGTACAGTTCCGTAAGGTGTTGGCGCTCGATCCCCAGTTCGGCATCGCCCACCTCGGATTGGCAAAAATCTATATTCAGAAACGTATGGATAAGGAGGCGCTCGCGGAGCTTCAGCTGGCCCTCCAGTTGATTGGAAAGCATCCCTCGTCTATTGCCGAGCTCGCCCGTCTTTACGCCCGCTCCGGGAAGACGGCGGAAGCTCAAAAGATCCTCCAGGATTTCTTGGAGCAGTCAAGGCACGGATCCTTCCCGCCGAAACCGATATCGGACGTTTACCTTGCTTTGGGCGATAAGGAATCGGCACTGGAGTGGCTTGCCAAGGCCGTTCGTGCCCGCGATACGAATCTCGGGTTGACTACCGATCCCAGTTACGATGCGATCCGGTCCGACCCGCGTTTCGCGGAGCTCTTGCAGGAAGCGAAGCTCCCCACTCGCATGGTCTCTCTCGCTCCTGCGGAACCCCCAAATCCGCTCCCCTGGCCTAATTAGTTCCACGGCTAGTAGGGGAGCTGTCCACTCCCGAGCAGTTGCTCGCCCTTACGCGCAAAGACTTTGCAAGGCGTTAACGCTCACCGGAAACTGGCTTTGTTTACTTCCTTTTCCTGCCCCCTGGTGATTTACTGGACCTACGCTGAACTTTGACGCCGCTTCCGGTCGTGCCGCCAATTGGGGGTTGAAATTGCAGCGTGCAAGCGGTAAGGTGATGATGTTTTCACTCATGGCGCCGTCATGAAGAACAAAGCGGTTACCGCCTTAGGCTTGTCCAGCAAGCTCCCGGCGGTCCGACTGGGGCAGTTCTCGGGTCCGCGCCAGATTCAGTTAGTGGGGAAGTTTTTGCTGTCTGTAGAATTGAGGTCCGGATGGGAAATTTGAAGCGAAATAGGACGACTGCCGGGTTGCTGGCGCTGATCGCTTTCGCCGCGCCGTTTGCCGCCGCGGAGACCGCCGACATTGTCGGCGAATGGGGCAACCGTTTTCACGAAGACTTCTGGGAGCGCCGCTCCGGTCTCCAGATCGGGGACTATACGGGATTTGCCATGACCGAGGCTGGACGGCGCATGGCGGAATCCTGGAACCCGGCTTGGTTTTCGCTGCCCCAAAACCAGTGCCGCCCGCACACCAGCATCTACGGCATTCGCGGTCCGGCCGACATGCGGATTACCAAGGTGTACGAGCCCACTACGCAAAGGTTGCTGGCATACAAGCTTGAGTGGAGTCTGGACGCATTCCAGGAAATCTGGATGGATGGGCGTCCCCACCCCCCCGAGTACGCACCCCATACGTGGGAGGGTTTCGCCACGGGTGAATGGGAAGACAATAAGCTGAAGGTGACCGTAACGCATATCAAGGCAGGATATGTGCAAAGAAACGGCGCCCCGCACAGCGACCAGGCAGTCACCACGGAGTATTTCGAGCGCCACGGCGATACCCTGCTGCTGACGTCCATCATTAACGACCCCCTCTATTACGAGGAGCCCATCGTAAAAACCACGAATTGGGAAGCCGAAGTGGTTCGTTTGGGCAGAAACTACTGCGGGCCAGCCGAAGTAGCCGTGGAAACACCCGGCCGCCCCGATGAGGTTCCCCACTTTCTTCCCGGCAAGAACGATCAGATTCAAGAGTTCGTGACGCAGCGCCATGTTCCTCTGGATGCGGCCTTAGGCAAACGGGAAACCATTTATCCTGAGTACCTTCTCAAGATGGCGCAACCGGCCGAAGCCAAGAAAGTAACCAACGGCAAGGCGCCGCAAACCGGATTTTTCGGTAAGTGGATATTGAGCATCGCAAGATCCAGGTTTAAAAGCGACCTGGCGAATTTCTCGTTATCCGGAGCCGATGGAAGCGCGCCGCAATGGCGGACCATGGTGATCGCGCAGGCGGGCGACGCTGTGAAACATACCATTGATACCCAGTTGGTCACCAACGCGACCAACTTCATTCGAACCGAATACACCGCCAAGCTGGATGGCAAGGACTATCCGGTGGAGCTGTCGAGCGTCATGGACTCTGTTTCCTTCCGCCGCATCGATGCCAATACACTCGAACGAACGTCCAAGGATCATGGAAAAGTAGTCGATACGTCCATCTTCACCTTGTCGCCAGACGGCAAGGAGCTGACCATTAAGAGCGACGGCACCGGCCAGGGCGTGGAATACCATAACCTGCAAGTCTTCGATCGCGCCCAGGAGTAAGCATGCCGGCATTCTACAAGAACTGTTTGAAGCCCCGCGCTCGTTGGTTCCCGGCCCGTTGGTTCCGGGCCCATTGGTTCCGGGCGATGAGTGTGGCGGCCCTGATTTTCGTGGGCTGCTGGGCAAACTACGGTATCGCCCAGCAAGCCGCCCGCGAGGGCGCGCGAAATGGCGAGGGTGCGGCGGGACCAATCAAGATTCAGCGTATCCGGCGAAACGTTTTTATGCTCGTTGGGGATGGCGCCAATATCACTCTCCAGGTTGAGCCTGCCGCCGGCGAAGAGAGCTTTGACAGCGCCTACGGCGGCGATAAAGGCGTCATGCTTGTGGATTCGGGAGTCGCCGGCCTGAGCCAGCAATTGCTGGCGACCACCCGGCGTTTCTCCGATGGGCCCATCCGCTATCTCATCAACACGTCAGCCGATCTCGATCATGTGGGTGGGAATGAGGCCATCGGTAAAGCCGCGGGTGCCTTGAGCCGCGGGGCCAATGGCGGCGGCCGCAACGGTCCGCCCCTAATGATTATGTCGCATGAGAACGTCCTGCAACGGCTGAGCGCCCCCAGTGGACAGAAATCCCCGTTCCCGATTGAGGCTTGGCCGACGGATGTCTTTACCACTGACCGCGAGGCGTTCTTAAACGGCGGGTCCACCAAGATCATCCATATTCCGGGCGCGCACGGCGATGGCGACAGCATTGTATTCCTGCGGAAATCCGACGTGATCGCTGCCGGAGAGATCTTTAGCACCACTGGTTTTCCGGTCATACAGACGGCCCAAGGCGGTCACATACAGGGTGTGCTGGATGGATTGAACCGCATTCTGGAACTGGCGATTCCAGGGGAATTCGAACAAGGGGGGACGATGATCGTGCCCGCCCACGGCCGCCTCTCTGACGAAGCGGATGTCGAGTATTACCGCGAAATGGTGCAAATCATACATGATCGTATCCTCGACGGAGTGAAGAACGGCATGACGCTCGATCAGGTACAAGCCGCAAAACCGGCGCTCGAGTACGCCGGCCGCTATTCGCAGCCCGAGTGGACTACAGAGATGTTCGTCGAAGCCGTTTATCGGGATCTGTCTCCGTCCGCAAAATCCTCAGCGAAGGCCGAATCGCAGCACGCCGACGGTGCGCATCCAAAGCCGCAAGGGAAATAACATGAGCGTACGTATTTTGAATTTGTGCTTGGTGCCGATGGGAATGCTGGCAATGACACCGGCGTTCGCTCAAGACGCGCCTCCGCCACAATCGAGCGCGACCTTGCAGTTGCAGGCGCAAACGCCCCATGCGGAACGTTCTGGCAAGACGGGGCGAGCCGGGGCCGTTCTGGATTTGACGGGCTATTGGGTAGCGGTCATTGACGAAGATTGGCGTTGGCGGATGGTCACTCCCGACAAGGGTGATTTTT
>JALYJH010000283.1 GCA_030775415.1 Acidobacteriota bacterium
TCCGCGGTCTCATCCGTCGAAGCATCGTCAGCTACCACGACCTCGTAGGGAGCGCACGATTGCCCCAGCGCCGCCTCCACGGCCTCGCGCATCATCGCCGCGCGATTATAGGTTGCAATAGCCACCGAGATTCTCACGTCTGCCCCCACGTGAGCGCGGACGCCGCCATCACCACACCCAGCCCCGCCACCCACGCCGCCATCGCGCGACGAGCCGGAACAAAGCGCCATCTGCGCCACAGATAGACCGCGCACAACATAAGATGCGCCGCGTACATCGCCACAAAAGCCACCGCGGCGCCCGCTGCCGCCGTCACTAGCGGAGACAGCCCGCTGGCCACCGCCAGGAACACGCCATAAGCCGCGAGGTCCGCGGCCAGGAACATCTTCATGTCTCCGGCTGCCATTATTGGGATCGAAAGAATCCAACTCGTGACCTTCAGGTAATCGCCCAGCAAGGTCCAGCGCAAATACGCCGCCGCCGGACGAAACGCCGCCGAGTAGAACGCCGTCAGCAGCCACGGCTTCAGCAGCGCGATCGCCGTGATCGCCACCGCCGCCGTAAGCGTAGCCACCGTGAGCACGCTCGAAACGTGAGCAGCGCGCTGCGCCGCGCCGCGCGTCCGCGCCAGTTCCGGCAAATAATAGGTTTGCAGCGATGACAGCACCAGCGTCACCTGATTCATGCTGAGCCCCCAGGCCGCGTCAAACTGCCCCGTTACCGCCGGTCCTTGCATCGCGGTAATGTGTGCGCGTACGGCCAAGAGCGTACCCGACGCCGCCAACCCGCTCGCCAGCATCGCGCCCGACATGGCCCCGAAGTTCCGTGCCGCTCCCGTATCCCACCACCGCCCGGGCCCGCGCAGCCACCCGGCAATTTGCTCGCGAAACGGAAGCAGCGCGCCCACCGCCAGCGCACAGCCGGCCGCACTCGAGAAAATTAAAAGGCCCACCAGAGCGTTTGGGCTGCCCCCGGCAAATGCCCGCGCCGCCGGCCAGGCCCCCAGCATCATGGCAGCCGAACCCATGGCAGAAACCGCCGCCAACTTTCCAATCGCCCGCAGGCTATTTAACAACGCACTCGCAAATACCAGGATGCTGGTAAAAATCACCGCCACCGCCAGCCACGGAATCATGTGGCTCGCGCCCGCGCCGATTCCCGCCGCCTTCGCCAGCGTCCGCGGAAACACCATCATGCTCAACGCAACCGCGCTGGTTGCCGCGCCGAACACGCACAGCACCGTGCGAACGTACTCGGTTTGCTCCAGGCCCGTCAGCGCGCTCGTTCCCCGTACCAGCGCTGTCTGCCCGTTGCCCGTCGCGCCCGCCACCGCCGCTTGCCGAAGCTGCTGCAAAGTAGTCAGAGTGGCCAACGCTGCGGGACCCCCCACTGTCGCCAGAATTTTTATCGCGGCCGCGCTCAAGAGCCCGCTAGCCAGTGCCCCTGCGCTACTCAGGCCCATCGCGCGAATGACGGGTCTATAGATCCTGCTGCCCGGCTCCGCGGCAATCATGCCATGGCCCTCAACGGCAAACACGCCGCCAGGCAAACCGACCCGGCGATCTCCTCCACCTGCTCCCAGGTCAAATGCGGATGCAGCGGCAAGCTCAGTTCTTCCTCCGCTATCTGCTCCGCAATCGGCAGCGACCCGCGTCCGAACCCAGCGTCGCGATACGCCCGGGAAAGATGCGGAGGCACCGGGTAGTGGATCAGCGTGCCGATATCCTCCCGCGCCAGTTGCCGCGCCAGCCAGTCGCGCTGCGGATAACGAATCGCGAAAACATGCCACACCGCTTCCGCCCCATCCGCCACCGTGGGCAGCGTTAGACCGGGAATCCCCGCCAGTTGCTCCATATAGCAGCGAGCGATTTCCCGCCGCCGCTGATTCCACTCGTCCAGATGTTCCAACTTCACCCGCAGCACCGCCGCCTGCAGGGGATCCAGCCGCGAATTCACTCCGCGCGCTTCATGCGAATATTTCTCCCGCGATCCGTAATTTCCCAGCATGCGAATACACTCCGCCAAATCCGCGTCGTCCGTGACCACCGCCCCGCCATCCCCCAGCGCTCCCAGATTCTTCGTCGGGTAAAAACTGAACGCCGACGGGCACCCTCCCAAGTCCACGCCGTGCGCCTGCGCCGCGTCCGCCACCAACGGCACGCCGCGCCGTCGCGATATCTCGCCCAGCGCCTCCATCGCCGCCGTCTGTCCATATAAATGCACGGCCACGATCGCCCGCGTACGCGGCCCAATCGCCTCTTCTACCCGCTGTGGATCTAAATTGTAGATGGCCGCATCCGGCTCGCACGGGACCACCCGCGCCCCCGTAGCCGATACCGCAAGCCACGTCGCGATATAAGTATTCGACGGCACGATGACCTCATCGCCTGCCCCAATCCCTAGCCCGCGCAGCAACAGCGTCAATGCATCCAGCCCGTTCGCGACCCCCACGCAGTGCCGCGCCCCGCAATATTCCGCAAACTCCTGTTCGAACGCTTCTACTTCCGCGCCCAGAATGTAGACGCCCGATTTCGCTACCCGTAGCAGCGCACGGTGAATCTCCGGACGCAGCTCTTCCGTAGCCAGCCGCAAATCAAGGAAGGGGATCAATGCTCCCTCCCCATCCGCCCCTCAGGATGCACGAAGAAACTTGCTGCCGCGGCCGTGCTCATAGGTTTCCTCCCCGAAATACTCCAGGTACCAGCGGACGAACCGCTCAATCCCGTCCGCCAGCCGTGTCGCCGGCCGGAACCCTGCCGCGCGCCAAAATTCGTCGACGTCCGCGTGCGTCGCCAGAACGTCGCCCGCCTGCAGCGGCAGGAAGCGCTTGCGGGCACGCTTTCCCAGAGCTCCTTCCAGCTCGCCGATGAACTCCATGAGCCCCACGAGCTGGCTGTTGCCCACATTGAATAAGCGGTAGCCAGAGGGCTCGCGCGCCGCGATCCGCAGCACGCCCTCTGCAATATCGTCTACGTAAGTGAAATCGCGCCACATGCGCCCGTAGTTATAAACATCGATCGCATGGCCCCGCAGAATTGCCGCCGCGAAGCGGAACGGAGCCATATCCGGACGCCCCCACGGCCCGTACACCGTGAAAAACCGCAGCCCCGTCGCTGGCAAATCGTAGAGGTGCGCATAGCAATGAGCCATCAGTTCGTTGGCCCGCTTGGTTGCGGCATAGAGCGATAAGGGCGCGTCCACCGGATCCTTCACCGAAAACGGCAACTTGCTATTGCCGCCATATACGGAACTCGACGAAGCATAAATCAGATGCCCCACGCGCGCTCTCCGGCAGCCTTCGAGCACATGCAGGAATCCTGTCAGGTTCGCTTCCGCATAAGCGTGCGGATTCTCGATCGAATAGCGCACCCCTACCTGCGCGGCCAGGTGAATCACATTGCCGAACGCCTCGCGCGCAAATACCGCCTCCATCGCAGGACGGTCCGTGATGTCCAGCTCCGCAAATTCGAATCCCGGATGGCACGTCAAACGAGCTAGCCGCGCGCGCTTCAAGCCCGGATCGTAATAGGCGTTCAAATTATCGATCCCCACGACCTGCCGCCCCTCGGCCAACAGCCGCTCGCTGACGTGATAGCCGATGAACCCGGCCGCGCCTGTAACCAGCGTTTTCATCTTTTCTCCACCCACCAGTTCCCCAAGGCCATATGTTCCAGCCCGCTGCGCAGGAACACGTCCACCGCATCGCGCGCGTGGTAGACCATCGGTTCGCCATGCAAATTGAACGAAGTGTTCAGCACCACCCCCTCGCCCGTGCGAGCCTCATACTCTTTCAGCAGTCGGTGATAATCCGGATTGTGCGCGGCCGTCACTTCCTGCGGGCGGGTCGTGAAATCGTAGGGATGCTGCGCCGCCGCAAACGCCGCGCGCTTTTCCGGACGCGACGGGAACGCGAACATCATGTGCGGAGACTTCACCGGCTTCGGCTTCACGTAATATTCGTCCGCCCGCTCCGCCAGCACCGACGGCGCAAAAGGCATCCAGAAATCCCGGTTCTTCACCATTTCGTTAATCACCCGCACTACCTTGGGCGAGTCCGCCCGTGCCAAGATCGACCGGTTCCCCAGCGCCCGCGCCCCGAACTCCAGCGCCCCCTTGGCCCGCGCCACGATTTTCCCGTTTGCCAGGTTCTCCGCCGTAACCCGCTCGATATCGTCTACGTAAGTGGCCCGCAGCTTCCCCGCCGCCGCATCCAGCGCGCGCTCCGCTTCCAAGTCCGTGATCGCCTCGCCAAAATAAATCGGACCCAGCGTCCCCCGAGCCGGCGCCGCTACCTGCAAAGCCGCCCCGATGCTGTTCGATTCATCCCCACACGACGGGAAAACGTACAGGTCTTCCAACTCCGCAATCTCCAGCACCCGCAAGTTCGCTTTGACGTTCATGAAGACCCCGCCCGCGCAAGCGACCTTCGCAATGCCGGTCTCGCGAATCGCGTTCCGCACCCACGTAACCAGCCAGTTTTCGATGAACCTCTGCACGCCCGCCGCGATTAAATCGAAGCGTTGTCCTCTAAGCCCGCGCTCCAGGAAGGCTCCCGCGGCATACATTGACGGCACCCCACGGCGCCGCCGCCAAATCAGCGGATGCCGCGTAAATTCGAACAGTTGTGCAAACCATTCCGCGGCTCCGGCAGTCTTCGCCTCCGCGCCGACATACGGCGCCAGCCCCATCACTTTGTATTCGTGCTCCAGGGGAGACATCCCCAGATACCGCGTCACCAGCGCATACAAGCGTCCAATTGAATCGTGCTC
>JALYJH010000284.1 GCA_030775415.1 Acidobacteriota bacterium
GCGCGCGGCAGCGGATCAATGCGCTGCGCCGCAATATCGTGATTGTCTGGCTGGTCGCCGTGCTGATCGGATTGTGGCTCACCTATAGCCTGGCGCGGCGCATCCTGAAACCTGTAGGAGAATTGGATCGCGGCGCCGACGAGGTGGCCCATGGCAACTATGACTACCGCATACCCGTGGAAGATCCGGATGTCGGCACGCGCGACGAACTGGGGCGCCTGGCGGCGGCGTTCAACGCCATGTGCGCCTCAATTCAGGGCGGGCGGCAGGAATTGATCCGGCAGGAGCGCATTGCCACCATCGGCAGGCTCTCGACCTCTATCGTTCACGATCTGCGAAATCCGCTTGCGGCTATCTACGGCGGCGCGGAAATGCTCATCGACGGCGAGCTCTCCTCAGGCCAGGTGCAGCGGCTGGCGGGCAACATTTATCGTTCGTCGCGGCGCATGCAGCAACTCTTGCAAGAGCTGGTCGACGCCGGCCGCGGGAACAGTTCCAGCGCCGAAATGTGCCGCTTGAATGACGTTATTTCGGCGGCTTGCGAGGAGTTTCGGTCTACCGCCGAAGCACAGTCGGTCGTCATTCAGGTGGACGTGCCGGAAAACATCGAGCTGCCGCTGGAGCGAGCACGCATCGAGCGGGTATTCATGAATCTGATCGACAATGCTCTCGGAATGATGCCCAAGCAGGGTCGGCTGCGGATCGCAGCCCGCATAGAGGGAGCGTCAGTACTCGTGAGAGTGCAGGATACCGGACCCGGAATACTGCCGCAAATTCGAGCGCGGCTATTTGAGCCATTCGTGACCGCTGGGAAAAAGAATGGAGTCGGCCTGGGGCTGGCTTTTTCGCACCAGACGGTTCTCGATCACGGCGGCAAACTATGGGCAGACCCAGACCAAAAAGACGGCGCCTGTTTCCTGATTCAGCTGCCGTTCTCGGCGGCCCCGACGGACGATCCCGCGGACGTCCGGGTTAACGGCTGACGCTTTGGGGCTCGCCCAACCATTCCTCGTTGGCTTTAAATGATCTGCTTGGCTTAGGCCCAGCTAAATCCACTCTTCGACAGCGGTAGCATACGAATTCGCTTACCTGTCACGGCAAAGATCGCATTCGCGACAGCCGGAGCCACCGGCGGCATGGCAGGCTCGCCCAAACCCGTCGGTGGGTTGTTGGTCTTCACGAAGTGCACTTCAATTTCCGGAGGCGCCTGGATCAGCCGGGTGGGTTGATACTGGTGGAAATTAGTCTGCATCGCACGGCCTTTATCGATAGTGATTTCCCACGCCATGGCGTGGCTCATGCCCTCGATGACGGCCCCCTGGCACATGTTTTCCGCGGCGCTGGGGTTAACGATCTGACTGCCGATATCGCCGCAGACCCAGACTTTGTGAACCTTCACTTTGCTGTTGGCATCGACGCTTAGATCCACCACGTGCGCGAAGTATCCGCGGTGGCTGAACTGGAACGCAGTACCCAGCGCGCGCCCCTTCGGCAGGCTCTTCTTGCCCCAACCGGAGAGATCGCGGACCGCCTCCACCACGCCCCGCATGCGCGTGGCGTCGAATTCGAAACCATTGGGCACCGGGCCCGGCTTGGGATTCATGATCTTGGTGTTGGCGAGCATCCCCAGGCGGAATTCGATAGGGTCCTTGCCGGCGGCATGTGCGCACTCATCGATGAAGGACTGGAACACGAAGCAAAACGCGTTGCTGCGCGGAGCCCGCATCGCGAACGTGGGGACACCGATCGGCATTGTCGAAGCTTGAAATTTAAAGTTCGGCACAAAACCCGCCGGGAACTCGTTAGGTGAGATCTCGGCGGCGCTAGCGAACTTCTGGCCCTCGCCGAAGGTGACGAAGTGATTCTGCCAGGCGGTCATCTTGCCGCCTGCATCCACGCCGGCCTTTAGATAATGGAAACCGGCCGGACGATAGTGATCGTGTGTCATGTCGTCTTCGCGAGTCCACAGCAGCTTCACCGCTTGGCCCACCTCTTTGGCAATGGCCGTGGCTTCCAGCGCGTAATCGTTGGTCAGGCGGCGTCCAAAACCGCCGCCGATCTTCATCAGATGCCACGTGATATTTTCCGGCGCAATGCCGAATACCTGAGCCACTTGCGCGCGGCCCGCCATGGGAGTCTGTGACGGAGCCCACAGCTCCAGCTTGCCGTTGTCCCACTTGGCAATGCAGTTTTCCGGTTCGAGCGGTGCGTGCGAAAGGAAAGGATAGGCGTAGGATGCCTCCACGACTTTCGCGGCCTCCTTCAGCGCAGTGTCGGCGTCCCCGTCGACGCGCATATCGAATGCCGCCGGCTGCGGACCGATTTCGTTGGCGCGCGCCAGATACCCCGCGCTGCTTTGCGAAACCGTGGCGCCTTCATCCCAAACCACCTTGAGCTTCTGCCGCGCCACCTTCACCTGCCACCAGCTATCGCCCACAATCGCCACGCCGGGCATCAGGCCCGTAAGCACGTTCGTCCCTTCGACGATAAAGGCATGCTTGATTCCGGGCATGGCTTTAATCTCGTCCAGATTGGCGCTAGTCGCCTTGCCCGCGTAGACCGGACATTTCTCGTACATGGCCCACAGCATGTTGGGCACAGTGAAGTCGATCGAATAAACCGGCTTGCCGGTGACCACGAACGGATTATCGTAAGCGTGCAGAGGCTGGCCGATAATCTTGTAATCTTTCGGATCCTTGACCTTGACGGTCTTGGCGTCCGGCACCGGCAACGTGGCAACCTTGGCCGCAAGTTCGCCGTAACCGATGGTTCGGTTGGATCCCTTGTCCGTCACTTTACCCGAGCCCGTGGTCAGCTCGGATTCAGGCACATTCCAAGTCTGCGCAGCGGCGGTGACGAACATGGCGCGTCCCGTGGCGCCCACCAGGCGCAGTGGGTCCCAGTTTGTCGGCAGCGCCGTGCTCCCGCCCGCCACCTGCGGCCCGTATTTCACGGGATCGAGATCGGCCTGCACCAAGCGGACGTCCTTCCAATCGACATCCAACTCATCGGCTATGATCATCGGCAGCGAAGTCTTGATGCCCTGGCCAATTTCGGGGTTCTTGGCCATGATCGTCACCGTGCCATCCGCCGCCACTTTGATGAAGGCGTTGGGCGAAAGCGGCGCGGGCGGCTGAGCGGCTGGTGCCTGGCCCAGAGCCTGCTCCGGTTTCCCATAGAACGCGAGCATCACGCCCCCGCCGGCAATGGCCGTCAAGCGGAGGAAAGAGCGGCGGCTAGTGGTGGTCAGAGCGTTGTTTTTAAGAGCGTTGGATTTCATGATGGCCTCCTACTTCGCTACCTGCGCGGTGGTAACCGGCTTTTTGTCCGTATTGCCCGTGGACGCAATGGACGCCGCCTTGTGAATCGCGGCGCGGATGCGCAAATACGTTCCGCAGCGGCACAGGTTGCCGTTCATCGCGCGGTCGATATCCGCATCGGTGGGTTTCGCGTTTACCGCGAGCAGCGCCGAGGCCGACATCATCTGTCCCGCCTGGCAATAGCCGCATTGTGGAACGTCCAGCTCCATCCAGGCCTGCTGCACCGGATGCGATCCATCCGGCGAAAGCCCTTCGATGGTGGTCACGGCGTCGCTGACTTTTCCCACCAGCGTCTGGCAGGAACGCACTGGCTTGCCGCCAACATGCACCGTGCAGGCTCCGCAAAGACCGGCTCCGCAGCCGAACTTTGTACCCTTATAATTCAGAACATCGCGGAGCACCCATAATAAGGGCATATCCGCGGGTACGTCGGCCGTAACCGTTTTTCCGTTCACTGTCAGCTTGTAGGCCATGAAGTAAACTCCTGGACGCATAATATCATGTGCTCACTGCCAGCGAACTGGTTCCGTGCATGCCGCGCAAAGGCCTGCGAACCGCGCCGGATCCCCCCACTTAACGCGCCGGCCCCCGCCATCCGCCGTTAGCTAGGGAAGGTTGAACAGCCGTTTGGCGTTGCTCCGCCCGATTTTGACGCGGTCCGGTTCGCTGATGGACGCATGGTCGAACCACTCCGCGGCATCGCCGATGTTCTCAAATGGGTAATCCGCGGCAAACAGAATGCGGTCCGCACCCACTTCCAGCATGCAGTCGATCAGCGCTTGCGTGCGGAAATTTCCGCTGGTGGTCAGATAAAAGTTCTCACGCAGATACTCGCCGAGCGGTTTCTTGGCCGGTATGCCGCGCGCGTCTTTGCGCAGCCGATGATCCACGCGCCAGATGTTGAACGGGATGGCCTCGCCCAAGTGCCCTAGGATAATGGTGAGCTCCGGATAACGGTCAAACAGTCCGCTGGCCATCAAGCGCAGCGCGTGAATGGACGTCTCCACTGCGAACGCCCACGCCGGGCCCACAAACCAGGGATGCCCTTCATAGTGCTGCTGGCGGCTGAAAAGCGGGTCCCGCGGATGCAAATAGAATGGTACGCCCAGCTCCTCCACCGTGGCCCAGAATGCTTCGTATTGGGGTAGATCGTAATATACGGCCGAATCCTCCACGTCTTTTTGCGAGAACCCGTTGACCATGGCGCCGCGAAATCCTAATTCCTTCACGCAGCGCGTCAACTCGCGCGCCGCCGCGTCGGGGTCCTGCAGCGGCAGCGCTGCGAATCCCTGAAAACGCGCCGGATTCCTGGCAACTTGCCCGGCCAGGAAGTCATTCGCCATACGAGCAACCTCGATCGCGCGCCGTGTGTCGTGAATTCCCTGGATAGCCGGCGAATTCAAAGAT
>JALYJH010000285.1 GCA_030775415.1 Acidobacteriota bacterium
GAGCGGAGGTCGGCGTCATAGACGTCGGGAAAATCTTCGGCGTAGAGTTTGCGGCGGGCGGCGTAGTAGCGGGCCAGCGTGCTACGCAGTTTGCGGGCTTCGGAGATGCGGCGGCCGCGCTTCACCAGGGGCTTGGTGGCGGCCACTTCTTGCATCAGGCGTTCGACGTATTCGAGTTTTTCTAAAGCTTTCCAACCGCGGTAGCGCTGGCGCCAGTCGTCGGGTGGAGAGGAGAGCCACACTGCGAAGGTTTCGGCGAAGTCTTCGTCGGGGTGGGCTTGGGCGTACCAATTGGGGAGGTGGCGAACGAAGCTGCGGCTGTAGGGTCGCGGCGTGTAGGTCTCGGGGGCGTACTCGGCTTCGGGGGAGCCGAAGATGGCTTGCCAATCGGGGCGCTGAGAGAATTTATAGGCATGGTCGATGGCGTGTCCGCATTCGTGGCGGAGGAGCATCTGGCACTACTCGGCGGTGCCGCCTTCGACTTCCAACATCTGCCGTAGCTCAAGGGCTTTCAGGCGCGGGTGGGCTAGATAGAACGGGATGGCGATGGCGGGGGCGCCGGCCGGGGAGAACCATTCGTCGCCCAGGTAGCAATCGGGACGGAGGGCTACGCCGCGCTGCGCTAAGTCGTCGTGAAATTGGCGGAGGCGGGGTTCGAGCTCGCTGCCTTCGAGGCGCAGGCCAAGATCGCAGATGCGGACGGTTAGGAGTTCTTCGTCTTTTAATGCGGCCCAGGCGGGAGGGGCGGAGGGCTGGGGCGCTGGGGCGGATGGCTCCGCCGCGATTTCCATTCCTATATCGTACGCGCTGCGGGTTGGGCGTGGCGGGAGCCCGCTGGCGGCGGGGCGGCGGAGTAAGCGTCAGTGAGGCGCGACTTGGATATGATCGAAGCATCTATGTTTAAGCGCGGGTTTTGGCTGCTTTTCGCGCTGGCGCCTTTCGTAACCGCCGCGGGGCCGGCGCTTCAACTATCCGTTGATGCGAGCGATATGGCGCGGCGGATTCTGCACGCTCGGGAAACGATACCGGTGGCGGCGGGAACGGTGGCGCGGCTGGCTTATCCGAAGTGGATTCCGGGGGAGCATGCGCCTACGGGTCCTGTGACGGATGTGGTCGGGCTGAAGATCGCGGGCGGGGGGAAGACGCTTGCGTGGCGGCGTGACCCGGTGGAGCTGTTTGTCATCGCAGTGGATGTGCCGGCGGGAGTGACGTCGCTCGATGTTGCGTTTGATTTTCTGGTGCCGCCGGATGCCGCGGGATTCTCGTCAGGCGCTTCCGCGACATCGCAACTGGGGTTGATGAGCTGGAACCAGGTGCTGATTTATCCGGCGGGGACTCCTTCAGACCAATTGGATGTGAACACCACACTAAAGGTTCCGCGCGGGTGGCGCTACGGGACGGCACTGCCGATTGCCCGCGAGACGGGCGACACGATCGAATTTCAGCAGGCGTCGCTGACGACTGTTATCGATTCGCCGGTGATCATCGGAGCCAACTTCAAGAGTATTGATTTGTCGCCGGGGGACAAGACGCCACATTATTTGAATATGGCGGCGGATTCTCCGGCGGCCTTGGAGATTTCTCAAGATAAGTTGGATAAGATCAAGAATTTAGTTAAGGAGAGCGGGGCGATGTATGGGTCGCGGCATTATAGGGACTATCATTTCCTGGTTACGTTGAGCGATCATGTGGCGCACTTTGGGCTGGAGCATCATGAGTCGAGCGACGACCGCGTGGCGGAGAAAACGTTCACGGACGATACGTTGTGGAGGAATGAAGGGTCGCTGCTGCCGCATGAGATGACGCATTCATGGAACGGCAAGTTCCGGCGGCCGGCAGGGTTGGCTACGGGCGACTATGAAAAGCCGATGGACGGCGGGATGTTGTGGGTTTACGAGGGGCTGACCAATTATTTGGGCGAGGTGCTGGCGGCGCGCAGCGGGATTTGGACGGCGCAGCAGTTCCGCGAGAATCTGGCGAATGAGGCGGCGGAGTTGGATAATACACCGGGTCGGGACTGGCGTCCGCTGGCGGATACGGCTACGTCGGCGCGTTTACTTTACGACAGCAGGGCGGACGGGAGCAGTTATCGCAGGAATGTGGATTTTTATCCGGAGGGTTCGCTGATCTGGCTGGAGGCGGACACATTGATTCGGCGCGAGAGCAAGGGGCAGGGGTCGCTCGATACGTTTGTGCAGAGTTTTCACGGGGGGCCGGGAGGCAAGCCGGAGTTGAAGCCGTACACGGCGGACGAATTGTATGCCGCGTTGAATGCGGTGCAGCCTTACGACTGGCGCGGGTTTTTCGAGCAGCGGGTATATCGGATTCAGGCGCGGGCGCCACTGGGTGGGATTGCGGCGGGAGGGTGGAGGCTGGTTTATAAAGAGGAGCCGTCGGAAATGTTCAAGGCGAGCGAGACGGCGCACAAGGGCGTGGACGTGCGGTATTCGATGGGGTTGGCGCTGAGCGAGCAGGGGGATGTGATCGATGTGATCCCGGGGAGTCCGGCGGATCGCGGAGGAATGGTGGCGGGGGCGAAGGTGCTGGCGGTGAACGGAAGACAGTTCTCAAGCGAGGTCGTGCGGGCGGCGATTAAGGTTGCCAAGGGCGGGACGGTGCCGATCGAGCTGATCACTAGGGACGGGGACATTTATCAGACATTTCGCGTGGAGTGCCACACGGGGGAGCGGTATCCGAATTTGGAGCGGGTGGCGGGGCAAGCGGATTTGCTGGGGGAGATTGTGCGGGCGAGTGTGAAATAAAGAATCTTGGCTCACAGATGGGAACCGATGGACGCAGATAAGAAAGAGCGGGTTGACATGCGGACACATATGTCCGAGCATTAATTTATGAGGGGCGCGGAGTTCCTCAGGAAAATTAGGCGGCTCGGAGAGCGTCGCGGAATTGCGGTGAGGTTGAAGCGAAGCGCGGTAAAGGGAGTCACGGGACTCTTTATTTTGGTGGCTCGCGGACGATAGTACAAGATCTGAAGAAGGAACTGCCGCTCGGAACCTTGCACGCTATGTTACGGCAACTTGGTCTGACCTTGAAAGATTTCGAGTAACAGACGGATCATGCGAAGCTTTGTCTACCCAGCAAAATTGAGTCCCGAAAAGAAGGGCTTTACCGTCCAGTTTCCGGATCTGCCGGAGGCGATTACTAGCGGCAAAAACCGCGCGGATGCGTTGCTGCAGGCGGCCGATTGTCTGGAGGAGGCTGTGGCGGGGCGGATCGCGGATGGACTCGATCTTCCGGCACCGAGCCGCACGGGCAAGAGACAAGTTCAAGTGGCGCTGCCGGCGCCGATGGCGGCGAAAGCGGCTTTGTATCTGGCGATTCAGGAAGCCGGGCTAACGAATAGCGAACTCGGACGCAAACTGGCGCTTAACGAGAAGGAAATTCGTCGCATGTTGGATCCGCGCCATGCGACTCGGCTGTCGCGGATTCAGATGGTGCTCGATTTCCTGGGTAAACGGCTGGTAGTTTCCTTGGACAACGCTGCGTAGGAAGACCGCTATCTGCGGAACTCTTCGACGTAGGACGCCTGTCCGTCCAACCTGATGGTGATGCGCTTTCCACGTATGACCAGCTCGCGATTGTCAGGGGAAAGGAAAGGTCAGTGTTACCGACTCGGCAACGTCACATGGCAGCGCAATCATGTTTAGGATCGCCTGCTGGCCGACTTCGAATTCGCCGTGGAAAATGTCGCTAGGGAGTTCTCCAACGTCTCCTGTGACCGATCCATCCTCTACCGAAATGACGACGGTTTGAACCAATCCGATTCCGTCGTCTACGCCCGGTTCGCCGATGCTCTGATGAACGTAGGCAGGCCGAAGAGAGATTTTCACGATGCTCTCCAATCGCGAAATTTCCGCCAATACAGAGTCATGGAGTTCGATTGCTGCATTCAGCTTGTCAGACACACCTCAAATGTACCGCGGCGTCGCCGGAGCGGCGTCTTATCGGTTTTCATCGGTTCGTATCTGCGAGCAAGAAAAAAGAAATTGGCTCGCAGATACGAACCGATGAAAACCGATAAGACGGAATTCTACGAGGCGAGGCCAGGGGCTTCGTGGCCTAGCTTTTGGACGTATTCAATGTAGGAGCCGGGGTAGACGAGCGGGTCGCTGGCGCCTAGTTCGAGTACACGTGAGCCTAGGCCGCGGAGGAAGGTACGGTCGTGGGAGACGAAGATCATGGTGCCTTCGAATTGTTTGAGGGCTTCGACTAACATTTCTTTGGTGGCTAGGTCCAGGTGGTTGGTGGGTTCGTCCAGGACCAGGAAATTCGGCGGGTTGTAGAGCATTCTGGCCATGGCCAGGCGGGATTTTTCGCCGCCGGAGAGGACGCGGATTTTTTTGTCTACGTCGTCGCCGGAGAATTGGAAGGCTCCGGCTAGGGTACGGAGGGAGCCTAGGCCGTCTTGCGGGAAGTCTTGCTGGAGTTGTTCGATGACGGTCAGGTCGGAGTCGAGTACATCGAGAGACTGCTGCGCGAAGTAGCCCATGTTTAGGCTGGCTCCCAGGCGCACGGTGCCGGAGTCGGGAGTGGCGGCGCCGGCGATCATTTTGAGGAGCGTGGTCTTCCCTGCTCCGTTGCGGCCCATTACGGCCCAGCGCTCGCCGCGGCGGATGGTCAGGTCGAAGCCGTCGTAGATCACACGCTTGCCGTAGCGTTTGTGGAGGTCTTCGAGCACTGCTACCTGGTCGCCGGAGCGTGGG
>JALYJH010000286.1 GCA_030775415.1 Acidobacteriota bacterium
CATTGCCGAGGCTGTGCCGCTGCCCATCGTGGTCTACAACGTCCCCGGACGCACCGGCGTGAATGTGGAAACGTCTACGCTCAAACGCCTCTCGGAAATCGAGAACATTTGCGGCGTGAAAGAAGCTTCCGGCAACATCAGCCAGATGGCCGCCGTGTGCCACAATTTGCCGGACTCCTTTGATGTGTTATCCGGCGACGATGCGCTCACCATTCCGCTGTGCGCCTTGGGCGGCCGCGGCTTGATCTCGGTCGTCTCCAACCAGATTCCCGGTGAAATGACGCAGCTCGTACGATCCGCGCTGGCCGGCGATTTTGCCGGCGCGCGCCAACGGCAGCGCCAGTGGTTCCCGCTCATGGAAATGAATTTTATCGAATCGAATCCGATTCCCGTGAAAGCTGCCATGGCGCTGATGGGCTTGCTTGAGCCGGTCTACCGCCTGCCCATGTGCCCGCCGCTTCCGCAAACGCAGACCAAAATCGCAGCGGTGCTCGCGCAGCTCGGGCTGCTCGCAGGCGCGCTCACGGGTGCCGGGAGCAGAAATGCAAACTGAGATCGAACACCTGTTCGACTACAAGCCAGACAGTTACACCGCCGAACATTTTGACCTCTTCTATCGCTTCAAGCACAAGCTGAACCTGGGTGAGGTACGTGCCGCCCAGCCCGACGCCTCCGCGAAATTCGGCTGGCGCGTAACGCCGTGGGTGAAGAAAGGAATTCTGCTGGGCTTCCGCCTGGGCGCGATCGTCGATATGTCGATCGACCGCTCGCGCCAGCCTTTCTTCGACAAAGCCACTTACCCGGTTCGCCAGTTCACCGCCGACGACGCCGTGCGCATCGTGCCCGGCGGCTCGAGCATTCGTGACGGCTGTTACATCGGGCGCGGCGTCACCTGCATGCCTCCCATGTACGTCAACGTCGGCGCTTACGTTGGCACAAATACCATGATCGATTCGCACGCGCTCGTGGGAAGCTGCGCGCAGATCGGCGGCCACTGCCATATTTCCGCGGCTGCGCAGATCGGCGGCGTGCTGGAGCCTGTCGGCGCCATGCCCGTGATCATCGAAGACCACGTGATGATCGGCGGCAACTGCGGCGTTTACGAAGGCACCATCGTCAAGGAGCGCGCGGTGCTCGGCAGCGGCGTGATCTTGACCCGCTCGACTCCGGTGTATGACGTCGTCCACGGTGAAGTGCTGGCGGCCACCGATGATCACCCGCTGGTGATTCCCGCAGGCGCCGTGGTCGTCGCCGGCTCGCGTCCCATTAGTAAAGGGCAGGGAAAAGACTGGGGAATTTCACTCTACACACCAGTCATCGTGAAGTATCGCGATTCAAAAACCGATGACCGCGTCAAGCTCGAAGACCTGCTGCGCTAGTCGACAATCGCGAAAGGGCTCGCGGCTTCTACCTCGGCGACTCCCAGACCGGCGCCATCCAAATCTAGGAAGCGCGGATCGAGCAACCGTCCCGTTTGGATGTTGCCCATCGCCGAGAGCAGCGTCTCTTTTAAATGCGGATGCTCTTTTTCGAGCTCCCCAAACATATCGCGCAACGTCCGCCGCACCGTCCCCGTGCGCTGCGAGCAGCCGCAGGGGATCACCGGCGCACCGAGCGATGCGGCAAAACGCGTTGTCACATCTTCGCTGACGTATACCAGCGGACGGATCAGGCGGAAATCGCGCTGTCGCGAGTAAGTGATCGGCGGTAGCGCGCTGATCCGTCCGGTGAACAACGCATTACGTAAAAAGGACTCGCAAAAATCATCCGCCGTGTGTCCGAATGCGATGACGTTGGCGCCCAGCCCGCGCACGATCTGGTACACCGCGCGCCGCCGGTAGCGGCTGCACAAATCACACCCATGATCCGGCTGCTCGTCGATCAAGCGTATCGAAGGATTGTCCGTGTGATACGTCCAATCCACGCCGCGCGCCTTCAGATATTCGCCGAAGGGTTGAATGGGCCGCAAAAATTTCCCCTGCTCCACGGTAAACGCGCATACCGTGAAGGTGATGGGCGCGCGCTCTTTCAATAGCAGCAGCGCCTCCAGCATGGTTACAGAATCTTTGCCGCCCGAAAGCGCCACCGCCACGCGATCGCCATCGCGAATCATCTTGAAGCGCGCCACCGCTTCGCCCACTTTGCGCAACAAGATTTTTTCTAGTTCCAAGGCACCATTATAGGCGGGGCCGGCTGCTAAAGTGGAAGGAATGTCTAATTTGTATGATTTAGATCCCGGTCCGGAAACGCCCGAAGTGATCCGCATGATTGTTGAGATTCCCAAGAATTCAGCCAATAAATACGAATACGATGGCAAGCTAGGTGTCTTCCGTCTGGATCGTCCCCTGTATTCACCGCTGCATTATCCCGGTGACTATGGCTTCGTCCCCGGCACCCTCGCCGAAGACGGTGACCCTCTCGACGTCCTTACCCTCATGTCCGAGCCTAGTTTTACTGGCTGCCTCATCGAAGTGCGTCCCCTGGGCTACCTTGAACTTGTCGATTCCTCAGAGCGCGATCAAAAGGTTTTAGCGGTGCCCAAGAGCAGCCCGCGCTACTCGGAAATCGCCACCATGGATCAAGTCTGGCCGCACATGCGCCGCGAGATTGAGCACTTTTTTGACATTTACAAAGAACTCGAAGGCAAGGAAACCCGCATCGAAGGCTGGCGCGGACCCATCGAGGCGCGTAAACTGATCCTGGATTGCCGCCAGGCTTACCTAGACGCCAAGGTGGTTACCAAATAGACTGAGATTGAAGAAATGAGAACCTACGCTTATCTCTTATTTCTCGTGCTGAGCCCGGCGCTCTTGCTGGGTCAGAAACGCGACGACATTCTTTCCATCCAGCGCGACGTGGCGCAGTTGCAGGACCAAGTGAAGCAGTTGCAGGTTGCACAGGATCAGAAAATGAGCGCCCTTGAGGCGCTCCTCCGCCAGGCCCTGGACCAATCTAACAGCGCATCGTCGGCCGCCGGAGCTCTCCAGCGCACCCTTACCGAACGGCTCGACGACCAGCAGGCCAAGGTGGAAGCGCCCATCGCAGTCCTGGGGACGAAGGTGGATCAATCCGCCGACGAGATGCGCGCCGTGCGCGAGAATCTTGCGGATTTCATGCGCCGCCTAGCGGCCCTCGATAACAAACTCGCCGATATTTCGAGCGCCGTGCGCACGCTGAACACGCCGCCCGTGGCGCCTCCGCCGCCCGCCGCCGCCGTCACGCCAGCCGTCCCCACTGGGCCGGCCGCGCCCGCCGGCGTCACCGCCGACACGCTTTGGAAGAAAGCCGTCCGCGATTACACCGCTGCGAAAGATAAACAGGCCCTAGCGGAGTTCGCCGATTTCCTGAAGTATTTCCCGGCCGATGCCAACGCCGCGGAAGGCCAGTATTATATGGGCCTGATTTACGATCACGGCGAGCAATATGACGACGCCGCACAAGTCTTTCAAGCAGTGGTCGACCGCTATCCCGACAGCCCCAAAGCCGCCGACGCCACGTACATGAAGGGCGTCGAATACCAGAAGGGAGGCAGCGATAAACAAGCCATTGCCGCCTACCGCGCCTTCATCAAGCAATATCCCAAACACACGAATGTGCCCAAAGCCCAGGCCCGCTTACGTATACTCACCGTCGGCTCCCCAGCAAAATCCAGCAAGAAGCGCAAACAATAGCCTGTTATTCGCAGCGCGAGATCGCTGCAAGGAAAGTAGTGGTGGCACTATTCGGGGTCGAACCGAAACGACCAGTGAAGGTCGGTGGATTTTGAGTCCACTGCGTCTGCCAATTCCGCCATAGTGCCACGTCCCTCTATCCTAACTTAGCTGCCGTCACTTGCGCAGCTTCGTCAGCGATCTACTTCTTCAAACTCTTGTACACCGATTCAACAAAGTAATCCGACCTCGGCCCGTAGCGAGAATCATAAGCGGCCGTCAGCTTCGCGGCCTGGATTTGAGCCAAAGTCATTCCGCTGTTGATAGCGGTTTGAATTTTATCCCGCATCACGCTGACCATATCCCGGTATTCCACCACTTCGCGGCGGCCGACAATCTGGCCGTGACCGGGAACGACGTAGGTGCCGCCTTTCTCCTGCCGTGCCGGGACCGCCATCTTAACGATGCGATTCAAAGCCTCGATCTCTCCTTGAATCCCGCCCCCCAGCTTGACATCGATAAACGGATAGAAAGTACTGAGGAAAATATCGCCCGTCGCGATGACGTCCGAACCGCGAAAAAATACAATGCTGTCGCCGTCGGTATGGGCGTTAGGCTGATGCAGAATCTCGATCGACTCCCTATTAAACGCCAGTTGTTTGCTTGCGCCGGAGTATGTCAAAGTGGGCCACGCCTCAACAGGCATGGAAGCTTGGGCGCTAACGGGCGCCCGCATACGCACTAGAACATTGTTATGCGCGATGATCTGCGCCCCCGCTTTGCGATCACTGGGATTGCCGGTTTTACGCAGCGCCTCGTTTCCACCCGTATGATCCGGGTGAACATGCGTATTGATAATGTATTGAATCGGTTTAGTAGTCAACTTACGGATCGCCGCGACGACGGCATCGCTCTGCTTTGCTAATCCGCTATCCACCACCAGAGTTCCTTGCGGGCCGAGCTGCACGGTAATGTTGCCACCCGCTCCCACCAGCACGTAAATGTTTCCGCGCACGGGAAGCATTTGGAGCGCGGGTTCGGATACC
>JALYJH010000287.1 GCA_030775415.1 Acidobacteriota bacterium
ACAACATTGCTAGCATCGCCAGCGCTGGCAGCGGTGCAAGAGGTTTCATTTTCATGGGTAGATCCTTTCAAAGGGATCTACGGGGGCGGAAGGATTTTGGATTTGGATCGCGCGAAAAAACACTTGCTGGCAAACACCCAGATAGCGCCGACCTCGGGAACTTCCGGGTACTTGCCGGGGAGCGACGTACTCGGCGCCACGTTAACCTTTGCCGAGCGCCTTGGGCATTTCCGCGTACGGCACTACGCGCCCATGCAGCGGAACGATGGTTTGAATATCCAAATTCAGCCGCTGAAGGTTTTCATAAAGGTTATTGGCGAACTGCGCCGCGGCCGGCACCAGCCCCGGACCGTTTGGAGGAGGCGGAGTGAAGTCATCGGCCTCGATCAGAATCTTCTCCGCGGGCAGGTAGCCAAACAGGATCGCGCCGTTATGGTTATCACCATCGGTGTGATACAGAACCAGCGTACGCGTGCCGTCGGTTAGCTCGTATTTATCCCTCACGGTAATGAAATTGGCTTTCTTCGAGCTCCGCGAAAGATTATCGGGGCTCAACGTGCGAGGCGTTTTCCAGGCGGCCTCGTAATAAGGCTTGTTCACTTCGCTGGTGATCACCGTGGCTCCCTCGGCGACGTAGGTCCGGATGCCGCTCGAATGGTCCCAATGATGATGCGTGTTGACTAAATACTTAATAGGCTTGTTGGGCACCAGCTTTTTCACTTCGGCAATCACTGCCAACGAACGCGCCTCGCTGAGCGGCGCCTCGACCACCGCCACGAAATCCTTGTATTCGATCAGCACACTATTGTGTGACCCGCCGCCCAGAAACCAAACACCGTCCGCCAACCTCTGCGACTCCACGCGAACCGGCGGAGCCGTCGCCGTTTGCACCGCTTCGGGCACCATGATCGCCGCATTCGCCACGTTGGGCTTCACATCGCTGACGCTGAGATCCAGGACCATGTAGCCGCCCTGCTTTTGTACTATATGCGTCGGAAACTTCACGCCGCCGAAATCCTTATAGTCTGAATAATCGGTCTCAAACGGCAGGTCGCCCATCAGCGGATTTGCCATCCAGCTCTCCACTTTCGTCAGCATCCCCTTGCCGCCGAAGGTGCCCACTACATTGAGCCTGCCCACGGCCGTGATCGAAACCTCGGTCCCTCCTTTGCTCTTCTTAGCGGTAGCGTTGCTGACTAGAGCCTGCTTCACGAACCCTTGCGGCGTCATCACTAATTGAAGCTGCCGTTCTTCTACGCTTCCCGGAGCCGGTTGCGGCATGTCTCCGGGCTGATTCCAGGCATAGGCTCCGCACAGTATATTGACTTGCTTCTGTTCGCCTACGAAGGGAATACCCCCGCCCTTGGGCCGCGGGTTTTCGAGCGTGCGCACCATTTCCTCGCGGGAACACTGGCTGGGATAATCGATGGTCCGCGTATAGCTGGTCACATTCACCGTGGGCCAGGCAAGCGTGGGCAAGTAACTCTGGCCCACCGCAGCAGACTTACCGCTGGCGGAGAATTGAATGGAATTCAAATGGGCCGCGCCCATGGCAGTGGCGGCCTTCTGCAGAACGCCTTGTGCATCCTGGGCGAAGGCTGCCATAGCGAACAGTCCAAACGCGCTCCCAGCAACTAAGATTCGTTTGATCATGGGTTACTTCCTTTGTCTAAGCAATATACTCCACGCGTACGCGAAGCGAAAGAGTTCAGAAGCATGAGGGAAACAATGTGACAACCCTCCCCGCCAGGAATCTAACGATAGGGCGAAGTCACTATGCACCGTGCAATGTTAAGTCCAGCCAGGAGAGAAGCCAATATCACGAGGCTCGATCGAATGATCGCCGGACTGGAGAATCTCAAGGAGTCCAACCCGCTTCTCGAACACTTGCACAGCGCACGCGTTTATTTGATAGGGGCAATGCCGGAGGAGTACTTGCTCAGCATCGAATCAGCCCAGCAAGCCCTGGGAGGGGTGCCCGACCGAAAACTTCGCAGCCGCACGGAGGACACTCTGGCGGACCTCATCCATGAGACGTCCCATGAAAGCCCGGAGGGGTAAGGCACATGGGATGATAAAAGGGTTTGCGTAAGTCTCCTCTTCTCCCCATCTTCTTAATCGTCGCCGTGGACGTCCTCGGGTTGACGATCATGATCCCACTCCTGCCCTTCTATGCCGAAAAACTCGGCGCGAGCCCTTCGCAGGTCGGTTGGCTGGTGGGCGTCTACGCTCTGTGCCAGTTGTTTTCCGGGCCCCTGCTCGGCCGCATGTCGGATCACGTCGGCCGCAAGCCCCTGCTGATTGTCAGCCAAATCGGCACCCTCATCGGGTTCCTGATAACGGCATTCGCGGGAACGCTGTGGGTGGTATTCCTGGGACGCATCATTGATGGCGCGACTGCCGGGAACTTGTCTCTCGCGCAAGCCTACATCTCCGACGTCACCAAACCCGAAGAGCGCGCGAAATCCTTCGGCGTGATCGGCATCGCCTTTGGACTGGGCTTCCTGATCGGACCTGCGATCTCCGGCTTTCTTGCGCATTACGATTACCGCATGCCCATCTTCGCCGCTGCCCTAATGTCCTTCACCAGCATCATGGCCACCACTTTTCTTTTGCCTTCCGTGAAGAATGTTCACGTGCAAAACGGCCCCAGCGGGCCCGGCGGACGGCGCCTATCGCTAGTGCAGTGGGGCGAGTACGGACGCTATTTCCGGCAGCCGGGGTTAGGCATCATACTAGTGCAGTTTCTCGTATTCATGTTCTCTTTCTCGATGTTCGTCTCCGCTCTGGCGCTGTTCGTCGAGCGGCGCATCACCTGGCACGGCAAACCTTTTGGCCCCGAACAAACCGGCTACGTGTGGGCCTACGCTGGCTTACTCGGGATCTGTCTGCAAGGTCCTGCCTTGGGCCGCCTGGTCAAACGCTTCGGTGAGCGGACATTGAACCGCGTCGGCTTCGCGGCTTACGTAGTGGGATATTCACTGCTTGCCTTCGCGCATTCTATTCCGTGGCTTCTGCTAAGCACAACTGTGCTGGCGTTAGGCGGTTTGGTGCGGCCCATCCTCACCAGCCTGATCACGCAAAAGACCCCGCGCGCCGAACAGGGGACAGTTCTGGGTTTGACGCAATCGCTCACCTCCGTTTCGCAGATCGTCGGACCGCCCGTGGCGGGATTGCTCATTCAACACGACTTGCTTACAGCCTGGGGGTTGACGCTCGCCGTCATCGCTCTCCTGGGCCTGGTTATCGCCTCGCGCCCCGTTCTCGTGGAGGCGCATGCCTGATGCCCCGCTCCGCGACGCGTTGCTCGAAAAAATGCGCGAACAATTCGAGCGTACCACCCACCTGATCGCTCTGGTTCCCGCAGACCGGCAAGATTGGGCGCCCACGCCCGGCGCTTGGACCACGGAACAACTCATCAGGCATTTACTCGATTGCATCGCGGGATTCTGCGCAGTCTTAGTGGCCGCTGAGCCCGAGTGCCTGGCACACTTCGCCAAGTTGCGCGAACAACCCGCGGCCATGGGCAATTATCGAGCTCATATCGAAGAAGGTTTTTCGCTCCTGTCCGACAGCGATCTGGCGCGCCGCGTTCCCACGGTGTTCGTCGCGCGAGGCGAGACGGTGCTCACCTTACTGTTAGGCAACCTGGAGCATCTGATCAACCACAAGCATCAGTTATTCAGCTATCTACAGCAAATGGGCGTGCCGGTGGCAACTCCGGACTTGTACCATTTTCGCAGCTAAGCCGGCAGCACGTCTGCGAATACGAATCCCTCGCGCTCCACGATTTCGCCGGTGCGCACGGGGATGGGCGCGGAGAACACCGGCGCATCGTAGACGAAAGTGTGGAATTCACCGTTCTCTCCGCAAGGGTCGACGCTCATGGGCAGCGAATCGAGCAAGGCCAGATCGTAATCCTTCCCCGCAAAGGACCTCTCCACTTGCCCCGGATCCACGCAAGTGATCTTCGCCCTAACGCCCCCCGCAATCATATCGCGCGCCAGTTGCGGCGTGGGAATTTTCCACAGCGGGAACAACGGTTCCAGGCTGGTGCCGTCTAACTGCCGCACACGATAATCACGAATGTCTTCGAGAAACAAATCGCCGAAGGCCACCGCCGAAATTTTTTCCGCGGCTGCGCGCTCCAAAACTCCGCGCATAAGCTCCTCATATTCGGCATTGGAACAAGGCCAAGGTAGCTCCACTGCCCACAGCGGAACACCGGTCCGCTCAGCTTGTGCCTCGACCAGCGCCCTTCGCACCGCATGCATCGCAACCCGGTCCGCTGCGGAATTAAATGTCGTGAGCAGCCCTGCTATCTCTATCCCGGGTTGCTGCCGCAGTAAATGTAGCGCCCAAGCACTATCCTTGCCGCTACTCCACGACAGCAGCACTCGTTTTGGAACTGAGGTACCCAGCTTCATTTCGCCACCGCTTTCTCCTTGGCTTTTCGCCAAGCCCCCTCGCGAAGCGAGGCTCCGTCCCTCTGTTCCCCATGCAAAATCTCCGCCAGAATTTCAGCCGATTCGGCAATCGTCATCCCCGAGCGATTAAAAAACAAGTTCCCATCGGCAAACGCAACTTTGCCCTCCTGTACGGCCCTGAGGTCTCCCCACCAGGAATGCCTTTCCAGCACGGCAAGCTCTCGCTCCGCCCGCTCCAGGTTGAAACCGCAAGGCGCGACG
>JALYJH010000288.1 GCA_030775415.1 Acidobacteriota bacterium
GCGACTGCAGCGCTCGCGATCGGTGAAGAAATCGCGGAAGCACTCGCGCGGCAGCGCTCGTAATTCTAAGATTGGCTCTTCAGCGCGCCTTGTAGTTTCGCGGCGAACGCCGATGCGGGCTGGGCTTTCGCCGCCAGCGCGGCCGCGGTTGGCAGGGGAGCGGGCGGCACGGCCTGCTCTTCTGGCTCCACTAGTAGATACTGTTGCTTCTTGAGAACCATGCGCTCGAGCGCCGGATTGTAACCGGTCCACACGCCGGTAGCCTGGCGATCCTTGGCAATGTGCGCGCGCATGGCTTCCATCTTGGAATCCAGGTTGTCAATCTGGTGCAACAGCATGGCCTCCAAAAACATAGGCACCTTGGGGGAACCGAATTCGAGCGAACCGTGATGGCTCAAGATCATGTGCTCGACCAAATCGCGCAGCAAAGGCGGGAACCCGGGAAGCTGGCGCAAGGCGTCTTCCACCATACGGACGCCGATAGAGATGTGCCCGATCAGCTGGCCCTCGGTACTATAGCCCAAGCTGCGCGCATAAGTCAGCTCACGGATCTTGCCGATGTCGTGCAGGATCACGCCCGTAAGAAGTAAATCGAAATCGATATCCGGATAATGCACCGCCGTGACTTTGGCGAGCTGGCAAACCGATAGCACGTGCTCAAGCAAACCGCCGATCCAGCCGTGATGAATGGATTTCGCGGCAGGCGCCGTGCGGTAAGCCAGTGCTACGGCAGGATTAGCGAATATGGTTTCGAGGAGCGCTTTCAAGTACGGATTGGTGATGGTTGCGATCCAGCCGATGAGCTCCGCGAACATTTCGTCGCGGTCGCGTTTGGAGGCGGGCAGAAAATCGGCGATGTCGATTTCGCTTTCGGCGAGCAGCTGCAAACGGTAAATGGTGAGCTGCGGCTTGTTCTGGAACAGCTGCACCATGCCTTTGACCTTCAGGAAGCAATCGCGTTCGAAGGTGTCCATCACCTCTGGAACGTTGTCCCACATCTTGGCATCGAGGTCGCCGCTACGATCGGCGAGCGTCAGCGAGAGGTAGGGTTCGCCAGTCTTCTTTTGGCGAATTTCCTTGTGCTGGACCAGAAACACACCCTGTACGAGCTGATTCGGTTCCAGCTCTGAGACGTAAGGACTCTTCATTGTTCTAAGCCGCCGCCGTTCTAATGCGACGACGAAGTGCCGGTATTTTGCGTGCTGGTGCCAGGAATGGGCACCACGCCCAGCAAGCGGCGCTTGCGTTGTTTGGCGGCTACCTGTTCTTTGGTGATCGTTTCCGGCTTGATCTCGGCCGGATCCACCCAGGCTGTATTCTTTCCAGGCGCGGCACCGCTGTCTTCGTAGCCGGGCTTAATTTCGAGGAAGGCGTTCACGCGCAATTCGGTAAGATACCGCCTCAGCTCCGGTGCAAAACGGGGATTGAAGAGCTTGTTGGTGATCTCGTTCTGTACTTCTTCGAAACTCGCGAGACCCGCCTTCTGGTGCTCTTCCACTTTGAGGATTAAGAAGCCGTTGCCTACGTTGATCGGGTCGGTGACATAGCCGCGCTGCTGATCCCATACAGTCGCTTCGATCTCGGGGCGTAGCTTGCCCTTCTCATAGGCCCCAATATCGCCGTCCTGTTGGGCGCTGGCGGCATCGGAATTGTTGTGCGCGAGCTCGTCGAATTTCTCGCCCTTTTTGCCGCGGGCCGAGAGGTCCTTGGCTTTTTTCTCAGCGGCCGCGGCGTCGCCACCGGGCGGGATAGCCACTAGGAGTTCACGGAGAAATACCCGCTCTTCGCGTTTGAATTCGTCTTTGTGGAGCTCGTAATAGGCCTGCGATTCTTCCTTCTTGACCTGAATTCTGCCGGAGACTTCCTGGCGGATGACTCGATTGGTCAGCAGGTCATTCTTGCGGTCATTTTTGTAGTCCTCGTAGGACATCCCAGTTTGTTCTTTGACAAACTGTTGGAACTTGTCGGGGTCCGAGATCTTGGCGTTGCGCTGGATGTCGGCGAGTTGCTTGGCTACTTCGGAATCGACGTTCAGATTCAATTCCTTGGCTTTGGACTGGAGCAGAAGCTGATCGATGCGTTCGCGAAGAATGTTCTGTTCGGCGTCCCGCATGGCGTCAGCCAGGCGCTGTCCGGTGGCGCCCTGCTCGCGCAGACTGGCCTCGAGTTGCTTGCGAGTGCGATCGTAATCCCCGCGCGTGATGATGTCGCCGTTGACTTTGGCAATGATCTCATCGATCACCGTGATTTCGGCAGCAGACGCCAAACCGGCGGCTGCCAGGCTCACGAGGAGAAACTGGTGGCGCATAGAGTGATTATAGCGCCTCGGTTGAACCGTTCGACCGGGCTAGTGTCTCCAGGGATTTTTCCAGGAAAGTAAGAACGCCGCTAGGATTTTCGGAGCCGGAAGCGAGCGGCAGACGCAGCACGCCGGCCGGGGTGAATTGAGCGCCTTCGATGGAGGACACGAGTGCCATAAGCCGCGACGGATCAATTTTCGAGCCGGGGTGGAATTTGATTTGCACGGCGCTGCCGCGGCGATCGATGGCTTCGACTCCTAGCTTTTCGGCTTCGGTTTTAAGGACGGCGAAGGCGAACAGCGTGCTGACTGCATCCGGCGGGGGACCGTATCGGTCTTCCAGCTCGGCGCGGAAAGCGGCAGCTTGTTCGGCGTCTTTCGCATCGGCGATGCGTTTGTAGGCGCGCAGGCGCTGGTGCTCGTCTGTAATGTATTCGGTCGGGATGCGGAGGTCCAGGCCCAAGTTCAATGCCGAGTGCACTTCAAGCGGCGTTTCCTCTCCCTTCAATTCCTGAACGGTTTCATCCAGCATCTTTAGATACATGTCGAAGCCTACGGCGGCGATATGGCCGTGTTGCTCGCCTCCTAACAGGTTGCCAGCGCCGCGCAGTTCGAGGTCGAGCGCGGCGATCTTAAAGCCGGCGCCGAGATCGGAAAATTCGCGCAGGGCAGCCAGGCGCTTGCGGGCAATCTCGCTCAATTCAGTGTCGGGGGGGACCAGGAGGTAGGCGTAGGCGCGGCGGTTGGAACGTCCCACGCGGCCGCGCAGTTGGTACATTTCCGAAAGGCCGTAGCGCTCGGCGTTTTCGATGATAATCGTGTTCGCCAGCGGAATGTCGAGGCCGTTTTCGACGATTGTGGTGCACACGAAGACGTCGTATTCGTGGCGCATGAATCCCAGCAGGACGCGTTCTAGTTCTTCCTCTCCCATCTGTCCATGACCCACGCCGATTTTGGCGCTGGGGACGAGTTCTTGAATGGCAGACGCTCGCATGTAAATGGAATCCACGCGGTTATGGATGAAATACACCTGGCCTCCGCGGCTGATTTCCTGTTCAATGGCGGTGCGGATCAGGTTGTTGTCGTAGTGCGCGACCACGGTTTGAATGGCCAAGCGATCTTTCGGTGCCGTCTCGATGACGCTCATGTCGCGGATTCCGAGCATCGACATGTGCAGAGTGCGTGGAATAGGAGTGGCGCTCATGGTGAGCACGTCCACATTCTGGCGCATCTGCTTTAGACGCTCTTTATGGCGCACGCCGAAACGCTGCTCTTCGTCGAAGATGAGCAGGCCAAGATCGCGGAACTCGATGTCTTTTGAGAGCAGGCGATGGGTCCCAATGGCAATATCGATTTTGCCTTGCGCCAGTTCTTCAACCGATACGGCCAGCTCCTTTTTCGGCACGAAGCGGGAGAACATAGCGATGCGGACGGGGAATGCGGCAAAGCGGCGTTTAAACGATTCGAAGTGCTGGAAGGCGAGCACAGTTGTCGGCGCTAACACGGCCACCTGCTTGCCGTCGCCCAAAGCCTTGAACGCCGCGCGCATGGCGATTTCGGTTTTTCCGAAGCCGACGTCTCCGCAAAGCAGGCGGTCCATGGGGTGCGGCGATTCCATGTCGCGCTTGATTTCTTTAGCGGCGGAAATTTGATCTTTAGTTTCGGTGAATTCGAAGGCGTCTTCGAATTCGCGCTGCCAATTGGAGTCCTTCGAAAAGGAATAGCCTTCGGCGACGCGGCGCTGGGCGTAGAGCTTCAACAGCTCGTCGGCCATGTCGCGCATTTTGGCTTTGACTTTGGTTTTGCGCTGAGTCCAGGTGGCGCCGCCCAGGCGATCGAGAGGCGGCCCGGATTCGCCACCCCCGCGGTACTTTTCGACGAGGTCCATGCGCGTTAACGGCACATAAAGCTTGGAATCGCCCGCGTATTCGAGCAACATGAAGTCGCCCTTTTGCTCGCCTAGGACGATTTCGCGGAGACCGAGAAATTTGCCGACGCCGTGAGTGGTATGAACGACGAAGTCGCCCGGCTTGAGATCGGCGAGGTCGGCCGCAAATACGCTCAGTTGGCTCTTGGTGATACCGGGGCGCGCGATTAAATCGGATGGATCGAACAAGTCTTCCGCGCCGATGAAGGCGATGCTGGAATCGGCGAAAATGGCGCCGCGGCGGACCAGTCCCTTAATCAGGTACGTATGGGCGACAGGGCCGGCGAGATAGGCGCGCTCGGCCAGATACGGGGAAGCGGCTTCGTTGGGGGCGAGTCCCAGTTGGAAGGGCACGGAATATTCGCGCAGGATGTCGGCCAGGCGTTCGAGCTCACCGTTCGAAGGCGCGAAGAGCGCCACGCGATAGCCGGGCTCCACCATGTTCTTGGTTT
>JALYJH010000289.1 GCA_030775415.1 Acidobacteriota bacterium
CGAGTCGCTGCGCATTCAAGGAACGCTCACCAGCGGCGAGGAAATTGTAGTGAACGGCGAGCTCAGCGGCCAGTTGGAACTGAATCACCGGCTAACCATCGGCCCCAAGGGCAAGGTGGAAGCAGGGGTGAAAGCCAAGGAAGTGATCATCGCGGGGTCCGTTAAGGGCAACGTGGATGCGGCTGAGCGGATCACGCTGCGCGCCGGGGCGAATCTGGTGGGCGACGTGAAGACGGCCGGGATTGTGATCGAAGACGGCGCTTACTTTAAAGGCGGCATCGATATCACGCGTCCAGCCACTCCCCGTTAGACCGGATGTAACCGCGGGGGTGGGCGGCGCGCCTTCTGAGTGCGCTGTTTGCTAGAGTGAAAGAACACCCCGAACATGCTGGCTGCGTCCAAACCCCGCGTCACATTCATCGACTGGATGCGTGGGGTCGCGGCCGTTATCATGCTGCAGGGGCATACGTTCGAAGCCTTCTTGCGGCCTGCCGACCGGACCGGCGCATGGTTCACTTTTTCGCAATTTTTCGGCGGCGAAGCGGCGGCGATTTTCCTTTTCCTGACCGGCGCAACTTACGGAATGGGCATGAACCGGCGGCAGCACATGCCTCCGGGAGCGCGCGTCATGCAGGCGCTGAAACGGGCGCGCTTTTTATTTTTGCTCGCCATTCTATTCCGCTTGCAGGGGTGGATCTTCGCCTGGGGCACAAGCCCTTGGACCGACCTGTTAAAGGTTGACATCCTCAACGTGATGGGCGCGACAGCGGCGCTTTTGGCGTTTCTGGCGCTCTTTAACGGGATTGACAGAGTGCGCTGGGCGGTATTGACAGGGACCGGGATGGCGGTCTTGTCGCCAGTGGTGACGGCCTTGCATCTGGGCGCGGTACCGGGGCCGGTGCGTGACTACTTCGTCCCCAGCGCGGCCATGTTCAGCATTTTTCCGTGGGGCGCATTTTTAGCGTTCGGCATCGGCGTGGGCAGCTTGATTCCCTTGGTCGAGCGCGGCGGATGGAATCGCGTGATGCAGTGGTCTGCGCTGCTGGGCTTCGGACTGGTGTTCGGCGGGCGCTACTTCGCCGACCTGCCTTTCAGCGTGTATGCGCAGTCGGAATTCTGGTTGAACAGTCCGGCGCTGGTGGCTTGCAAGCTGGGGATCGCGCTCCTGCTGGGGGCGTTCGCTTACTTATGGTGCGAGTACCTGGCGGCTGGCAGCTGGAGCTGGGTGCGGCAACTGGGCACCACTTCCCTGCTGGTCTATTGGGTGCACGTCGACCTGGAATACGGGCCGTGGTTCGCGAAGTACCGCCAGCAGTTAAACGTGCCCGAAGTGCTGGGCAGCGCGCTGCTCATGATCGCGGCCATGTTGGGAATGAGCGTCGCGTGGACCGCGGTGCGGAAACGCCCGCAGCCCAAGCCGGAGCATATCGGGGTGGTGGAACTGCCGCTGCGCAGCGAAGAACAACGGCGGCGCGCTTAAGCCCGCTTTGGAACTCTAAACACAATCCTCTTGGTCTCTCATTGCGGTCAAGAGTCTTTGACATCAAGGCATCAACATGTTTATGCTTTGATGTATGAGGACTACTCTCAGTCTGGATGATGATGTGGCAGCCCTGCTTGAGAAGGTCCGCAAAGCCAAGGACGCGAGCCTGAAAGAAGTGGTGAACGCCGCGCTACGCGAGGGGCTGGTGCGCATGGTGAAAGCCCCGGCTCCGCGCAAGAAATTTCGCACTGTGGGGCATTCCGCCGGCCGCTGTTATCTGCCCAACCTTGACAACACGGCCGAAGTGCTGGCGTTCGCGGAAGGCGAACAGTTCAAGTGATCCTGGTCGACACGAATCTGCTCGTGTACGCTCGCATAACCACTCTTCCGCAGAATGCCGCGGCGCGGGAGTGGCTGGATGGGCGTTTGAACGATCGCCCGCGCGTGGGGATCCCGTGGCAGAGCCTATTGGGATTCATGCGAATCGCGACCAACTCACGAATTTTCGAGCGCCCGGATTCAGTTCGAGCGGCGTGGGCTCAGGTGGAGAAGTGGCTCGATTCCCCCAACGTCTGGATACCGCAACCCTCGGATGGACACGAAGCGATTTTCGGCCGACTGCTGGCGCACGCGGCGGGTGGAGCGAATCATATGCCGGACACTCATCTGGCGGCCCTGGCAGTTGAGCATGGTCTGACGGTGTACTCAACAGACGGAGACTTCGCGCGGTTTCCGGAGGTGAGATGGGTAAATCCGTTGAGGGAGGCGGTCCAATGAAGGTAGCGATCCGTTGCTTGGTTTTCGGTCTTCCGCTGCTGCTGTCGGCGCACCATCCCGTGTTCGCGGCTTTAGAAGTCACTACTACCGTCACCAAAGCGGGAGTCCCGTTCTACCCGCCTCTTGCCCGCGCTGGATCAGTTCAAGGCATTCTCGTCGCGGAGGTCACACCAGCCGAGAAGCGTTTGGTGCGATCAAGATAATAAGTGGCCATCCCCTGCTGTCTGCTCCCGTAACTGAAAATCTCCGAACGTGGGTTCTGGTAAATTCACCGCCTACCACGTTCAGGGTGGCCTACCTTTACAAGATCGCCGACACCTGCAGAGGGAAGCCCGCTGTCACAATGGAGTTTCCGACGAGTGTTTCGATCTGCTCACCACCGACCCCCCCTGACCTATTGAATCTATCTATGTATCTGACTGCCTCCGTTTGACAGCCCCCCACCCCATTCGCTAGACTTGTCTACTGAACGAATAGCACGGAGAAGGTCTGTCTACATGAAAACCGTAATTCCCTCAGGCAAGGACATTCCGCGTAACTGGCACATTATCGACGCGGAAAACCTGGTTTTGGGGCGCGTGGCTTCTAAGGCCGCTAACATCTTAATGGGCAAGCACAAGCCCAGCTACACGCCGTACATTGACATGGGCGATCACATCATCGTCATCAATGCGGCGAAGGTGCGTCTCACGGGGCGCAAAGAAGAACAGAAACTTTATCGCCGCCACTCCGGGTATCCCGGCGGACTCACGGAAACCAGCGCCCGCAAGGTGCGCGAGACCCGTCCGCAGCGGATGGTCGAGGAGGCGGTCCAGGGCATGCTTCCGAAGAACAAGCTGGGTAAGCAGATGTACCGGAAGCTGCAGGTATACGCGGGTCCCAAGCACCCGCATGACGCGCAGAAGCCAGTGGCGCTGGCGGTCTAGCGCTCTAGAGGAGATTCGATAAACGTGGCATTACTGCAACATCTAGGAACCGGCCGGCGCAAGCGCGCGGTGGCCCGAGTGATTCTGCGCGCGGGCGACGGCAAGATCACCGTCAACGGCCGTACCTTCGAGCATTATTTCCCGAGCGACACGGCGCGCGCGATCGTCAAGCAGCCGCTGCTGGCGACGGAGACCGCCGACAAGTTCGACATTTTGATCAATACCGCCGGCGGCGGGCCCACCGGGCAAGCCGGCGCGGCCAAGCTGGGGATTTCACGGGCGCTGCTCGAATTCAATAGCGAGCTGCGCGGCAAGTTGAAAGAGTTGGGCTTCCTCACGCGCGACGCGCGCGAGCATGAGCGCAAAAAGTACGGACAGAAGGGCGCTCGCAAACGCTTCCAGTTCTCGAAGCGCTAGATTGTTTTTTGGGGCAGACCTGGCGGTCTGCCTTTTCGATCGTCTCAACCTGGGCCGCAAATTCCGCTTTGGGCCGTGGCTTTCCGGGTTCAACCAAGTAGTGCAGGCAAGGAGGCATTTTGCCGTCGATTAGCATGAAAGAATTGCTCGAAGCTGGCGTTCACTTCGGGCACCAGACCAAGCGCTGGAATCCAAAGATGAAAGAATACATCTTTGGCGAACGTAATGGGATCTACATCATAGATCTGCAAAAAACGCTCAAACTGTTCAAGGACGCGATGCGCTACGTAGGCGAAATGGCCGCGCAGGGCAAGACCGTTCTGTTCGTGGGCACCAAACGCCAGGCGCAGGAAGCCATTTCCGAAGAAGCGCTGCGCTCCGGTCAATACTTCGTTAACCAGCGCTGGCTGGGCGGATTGCTGACCAACATGGCCACGGTGCAGAAGTCCATCAAGCGCCTGAAGGAACTGGACGCGATGGCCACGGAGGGTACCTGGGATGGCCGCGCCAAGAAGGAAGTCATCCGCCTCGAACGCGAACGCAAGCATCTCAACCAAAATCTGTCGGGCATCAAAGACATGAACGGCCTGCCGGACATGCTGTTTGTGATCGATTCCAATAAGGAAGCGATTGCCGTCGAGGAAGCCCGCAAGCTGGGGATTCCGGTGGTGGCCGTGGTCGACACCAATTGCGATCCCAGCAAGGTGGATTACGTGATTCCGGGCAACGATGACGCACTGCGCGCCATCCGCCTGTTCACCACCAAGATTGCCGATGCCGTGGTCGAAGGCCGCCAACTCGCCAGCGAACAGGATTTCACCGCCGAGAAGATCATCAGCGACGAGACTCCGGTGGAAGATATTCCTGAATACGCGCAATTCATCGATCCCAAATATTCCGAGCAGTTAATGTCGGAATCGATGCCCGATGAAGACCTGCCTTCGATGTCGCTGCCCCGCAAGGGACCCGCGGCCGAAGTCGTCGACGAAGCAGTTCAGACCAACTGACGAGTGGCTGGCGCGACCGGGAGGAAGCGCGTGTAGTGTGTGTTGCCG
>JALYJH010000290.1 GCA_030775415.1 Acidobacteriota bacterium
CTTTGCGGGTGGTGAATCTCAGTTTGAGTCAGGTCAATACGGCAATGTTGGATCAGCTGCGGCTGACCAGTACCGGTAAGTGGGTGTTCCTGGCGGCGGCCAGCGTATTGCTCGCGGCGGTTACGATGCGGCAGCCGGCCTGGTGTTTGCGCGCGGCGGGGGCGCTGAGTTTCGCGGGGGCGGCTCTGGTTGTGACGGGGTTGTTGTATAACGCGGTCCTGCCCTGGGGCGGGCTGCTGATGATTCTCGGAATGCTGGTGACCGCTGCTACGCTGAAAGTAATCACACATGAATCCGCTTCTTAACATTTCATTTCGAGTTCCTTTCGACCAGATCCAGGCGGCGCAGGTGGAACCGGCTATCGACGAACTGCTGGCGGATGCGAACCGGCGGCTGAGGGAGACGATTGCGAGTGCGGAGCCGCTGCACGCGCTCGACACCATGACGGAGCGCCTGGAGTATGCGATGAACGTGGTACGGCATTTGGAGAGCGTGGCTACGACTCCGGAATTGCGCGCGGCGTTCAACGCAGTGCAGCCGAAGGTCAGCGTGTTTTATTCGAGCCTGACGTTGAATGAAGATTTGTGGAACGCGATCAAGCGTTATGCGGCTACGGCGGAGGGGAAATCGCTGACGGGTGCGATGAAGCGGTATCAGACCAAGACCATCGATTCGTTCCGCCGCCATGGGGCGGATCTACCGGCGGCGGGGAAGGCGCGGCTGAAGGAGATCGACGTTGCTTTGACGGAAGCAACGACTAAATTTTCCGAGAACGTTTTGGATTCGACAAACGCCTATGAGCTGGTGATTACGGAAGAGAGTAAGCTGGCGGGGCTGCCACCGGCGGCGGTGGCGGCGGCACGGGCATCGGCGGAGTCGAAGGGCAAGGCGGGGTGGCGGTTTACGCTGCATGGGCCGAGTTATCTGGCGCTGATGACATATCTGGATGACGGTGCTATTCGCGAGCAGGTATGGCGGGCTTACAACCTGCGCGGGGCTGAGGAGCCGTTCAATAATCGCGGGCTGCTCAAGAAGATTTTGGATTTGCGCCGCGAGAAGGCCGTGCTGTTGGGATTTCGCGATTTTGCGGATCTGGTGCTCGACGATCGCATGGCGCATACCGGCGACACGGCGCAGAAGTTCCTGGAAGATTTGCGGGTTCTTACGGAACCGCGGTTCAAGGAAGAGAACGCTTCGCTAGAAAAATTCGCGGGGCGGGCGCTGGAGCCATGGGACGTCGGCTATTGGGCGGAGAAGCAGCGGGCGGCGCTCTATGACTTTGATGAGGAGGCACTGCGTCCGTACTTTTCGCTGGATCGCGTGGTGAAGGGGATGTTTGAAATCTTCGGGCGCGTGTTTGGAATTCGCGTGGAGCAGGAGACGGGCGTTCCGGTGTGGGATGCGGAGGTCAAGTGCTACGCGATTTACGATGCGGCTAGTGGGGCGAATTTGGGATCGTTTTATGCGGACTGGTATCCACGGGAAAACAAGCGGGGCGGGGCTTGGATGGATTCGCTGATCACGGGGAATCCTAGCGAACGCCATCCGCACCTGGGGTTGATATGCGGGAATCTGACGCCGCCAGTGGACGGCAAACCGGCGCTGCTGACGCATCGCGAGGCGGAAACTATTTTCCACGAGTTCGGGCATTTACTGCATCATTTATTGAGCCGGGTGGAAGTGCGCAGTCTGGCGGGGACGAGCGTGCCTTGGGATTTCGTCGAATTGCCGTCGCAGATCATGGAGAACTGGTGCTGGGAGCGGGAGTCACTGGATTTGTTCGCGCGGCACTGGCAGACACGGGAAAGATTGCCGGAGGAGTTGTTCCAAAAGATGAAACGGGCGAAGACTTTCCGCGGAGCAAATTTGCAGATGCGGCAGTTGGGGTTTGGGATTGTCGATCTGGCCTTGCATCGTTTGTGGGATGGGCAGAGCGATGTGGTGAAGTTCGCGCGCAGCGTTCTGGTTCCATTCGCGGCGGCGCCTTTACCGGAAGATTACGCGATGATCACGGGGTTCACGCATTTGTTTTCGAGCCCGGTGGGATACGGGGCGGGCTACTATTCTTACAAGTGGGCTGAGGTGTTGGACGCGGATGCTTTCACTCGCTTCAGGAAGGAGGGCGTGTTTAGCGGGACGGTGGGGCGGGAATTTCGCGATAAGATTTTGGCGCGGGGGGATAGCGAGGATCCGGCGGTACTGTACCGGTCGTTTATGGGTCGCGATCCGGACCCGAATGCGCTACTGGAACGGAACGGGCTGCTGTAGCCGCGTCACTCTTGCATTTGCGGGATCAGGAAGAGTGAGAAGTGGGCGAGCATACGGCCCAGGAAGCTGTCGCGTTCCGATAAGTTGATCCATGAGACGCGCTGCTCGTCGTCCTCATCGGCGAAGAAGCCGACACCGCCGCGATTCAGGCGGGCATCGGTCCAGGAGCTGATGGCCTGGCCGTCCAGGTACGTGACGAAATGGTTGTCCTGCACGGACACGCGGACGCGGTAGTTTTCGCCACGAGAGAGGGTGACGGGCAGGGGAAGCTGCACGCGATCGAACTCATGGCCGTTCAGCATGGCGAAATGAACTAGTCCAGCATTGGGCGTCTGACCGGGCTTGGCGATGACGATTTTGGCGGCGTAATAATTCGCTGCATTAGAGGCGCGGAAAGCCCAGCTCAAGCTGCGTTTTTGAATCTGGCCCTGGAATTCCATCTGATAGTTTGTGAGGCCGGTAGTCCGATTCCAGATGCTCAGGCTTCCGGGCGCCACCAGCGTGGGCACGGTGGGGAGTTTCCAATCGCGCGGGTCGCCGGCATGCGCGGTGTTGGCGGCGTGCAGGGTAGAGGTGGTCCAATCGGCGATGCCGACGCGGAAGTCCTGGTGGAGCGTGACGGGGGCGCTGTCGCGCACCAAGTCGCCAATGGAAACGGCGGCGCGTTCGATTAAACCTTGGCGGGTTCCGGGATCGGCTGGGCCGGAGGGGAAGGAACTACCACGGGAAGCGGAATTCCCGGGAAGCATCAGCATAGCGACCAATAACGCGCCCAAAGCAAGAAAGGCAAAGACCGGAGCGGACTGGCTGGAACTACTAGCGCGGGGCTTGCGGCGTGTTTGGGCGACGGACCAGATTTCCTGATCTTCTTCCTCTTCGCGCAGAGCATTGGCGGAGGCCAGGCGTGCTTCTTTGCGGTGCTCGGCCGAGCAATATTGCCGGTCGATCGCGGAACGCAACCACCCGATCTCCTTGCCGCATAAAAAGCACAACATATATGAACTGTGGGCTATCTGACAGCCCCGATTTTAGCAGCCACCCTTGCGGATGAAACCGGTCTAAGTGAAGAAACGCTAGGGTCCTGCCACTTCCCTGCCAACCGTCCCAAGGCAAACCTCCTAGTAACGGCCTTACCTCAGTGGTATGCCATAAAGCTGGAAATCGCACTATCTAGTATTAGTTCGTCGTATGACGGTGCTGACTTTAGGGGGCGCGATTAGCCATCAAAAGACAAACGATAGCCCACGCCGGGTTCCGTCTGGAGGTAGCGGGGACGGGCCGGGTCCTGTTCCAGTTTGCGGCGGAGCTGGGCGACGTAGACGCGCAGGTATTGGGATTGTTCGGTGTGCTGGGGACCCCATACTTCATTCAGCAACTGGCGCTGGGTGACGACGCGGCCCGCGTGCTTGATAAGGACGAGCAGGAGTTTGTATTCATTCGGTGTGAGGTGGACTTCCTGGCCGCTGACGGTGATGAGGCGTTTTTCGAAATCGGCCTGGATGTTGCCGAAGCGGACGACGGGGTCGGCTCCGTCGGGCGCAAGGGGGGCGGCGCGGCGGAGAGCGGCGCGGATGCGGGCCAGCAGCTCTCCGACGGCGAAGGGTTTGGCGACGTAATCGTCGGCGCCGAGATCGAGCGCGGCGATTTTGTCTTTCTCCTGGCCGCGGGCGGAGAGAACGACGATGGGCATCTGGCTCCAGGAGCGGATTTCGCGGATGATGTCGAGGCCGTCGCGATCGGGGAGGCCGAGGTCGAGGAGGACGAGGTCGGGCTGGCGGGCGGCGGCTTGGGCGAGACCTTCGGCGGCGGTGACGGCTTCGTGGAATTGGTAATCTTCGGCGGCGAGGGTGGCGCGGAGGAAGCGGCGGATTTGGGGGTCGTCTTCGATGACCAGGATAAGGGGCTTCATGGACGAGTTTCCCTCTTCACAAGGGCATCGAGCGGCAGGCGGATGCGGAAGATGGCGCCGCCTCCGGGACGATGGAGGGCTTCGATGGTGCCGCGGTGGGCGGTGACGATGGCGCGGCAGATGGCGAGTCCTAAGCCGGCTCCGCGAACGCCTTCGGAAATTCCGCGGTAGAACTTTTCGAAGAGGCGCTTCTCTTCACCGGGGGCGAAGCCGGGGCCGCGGTCGCGCACTTCTAGCTGCACGGCGCCGGGCGCGGCTTCGGCGGCGATTTCAATGGGACTGGCGGGGGGGCTGTATTTCGTGGCGTTTTCGATCAGATTGACGAGCACTTGCCCTAGTAGAACATCATCCACATTCACTAACGGCAGGTCTTCGGGTAAGGAGAGCGACACCTGGCGGCCGGCGAGCTGCGGTTCTAAACGCTGGAGGGCGGAGCCGACGATTTCCTCGAGCGGATAGAGGTCACGGCG
>JALYJH010000291.1 GCA_030775415.1 Acidobacteriota bacterium
GGCCGCTACATTGCGATTCGACTGCAGCAGGGTCCCGGGGCTGTCGAAGTGGCGAGAAGTCCAGCCCGTATAACGAATTTCGGGAGTAAGATGCAGCGGACCTAATTTCAGGTCCACTCCGCCGCCAAGTACAAGACCCCAGGTGTTGCGATCATGCAATTCCGCAAAATCGGCGAAGTTCAGATGGCTGAAAGCAGCGCCAGCCTCAATGTATGGCTTCACCGGCCCGGGCAAAAATTTCTTTTTCACCACCAACGGAAATTCCCAGGCGTGCGAGTTGCGGTCTACGATTACCGAGGGCATCACTTGGCGATACTCGTAGGTCTGGTATAAGGCGTCGAGTTCCGCGCCGAAACCCGCGGGAAGACGCAGTTCTACATACGGTCCAAAGGTATAGCGGTGCGTATCGCCGATGTAATCGACCGGCGTTTGTTGGCGCACTACGAACGCGTCATTCAGGGGAACGCCGCCCTTCACCCCAAGGCCTATGGGGGATGACCCTTCCTCCGCGAAGGCAGTCGCCGACAGCCAACTCACCCCCAAGAAACAAACAGTTATGAATTTGCGCATAGCTAGACACTCCTCACTGCCTGTTTGACCCGCACGGAGGTGGAATGTTTCAGAGCCTTTACTTTTGGTCTCGAGCGGCGGCCGTCGCCAGTTCGTCGCAGCGGTTATTGTCTTCGTGACTGGCGTGGCCTTTGGTCCAGGTCCAAAGGATGTCATGGCCGTCAGTGGCCTGCTCCAGTTCCATCCACAAGTCCTGATTCACCACCGGTTTTTTGGCCGCGGTCTTCCAGCCATTGCGCTTCCAGCCGTGAATCCAGGTGGTGATGCCATTTTTCAGGTATTCAGAATCGGTAATCACCTCAACCTTGCAGGGTTGTTTTAAGGAGCGCAAACCTTCAATGGCGGCGGTAAGTTCCATGCGGTTGTTGGTGGTGTGTCTTTGCGAGCCCGACATCTCGCGCGTATGTTCGCCGAAACGTAGAATATAGGCCCATCCGCCCGGTCCGGGATTGCCCAGACACGCGCCGTCGGTAATCAAGTGCACTTGTTTCATGTTCCTTTATCATAAAAGGGATGAGCTATCCTGACAGCAAATCGGCGGCTCCTGAGACGTCCGCGGAAGCTGCCAGCAAGCCTCTGGTTATGATTCCAGTGATGGCGGAAGACGTGGCGCGCGAGAAGCGCCGCCGCCTGCTCAAGTGGCTGGCCGGAGCTCTGATCGCGTTGCTGATCGCCGCGATTATTTACAAACGCGTGACAGATCCGCGCGACGCCCGCGATGCCTTCGACGCCGGCATGCGCCTGATGAAAAGCACGCGTTACGACCAAGCCATCCTGAATTTCAATCGCGCGGTGGAACTAGCGCCGGATTACACGGAAGCCTACCGTATGCGCGGCCGGGCCTACGTCCAGCAATCCGACGATCTGAGGGCCATCCGTGATTTCTCCCGCGTAGCGGAGCTGCAACCGCGCGATGCCGGGATCCTCATCGAGCGGGGCTTCGTGCACCTGGATCAAAAGGATTACACAGCCGCCGTCGTGGACGCCGATCGCGCTCTTGCGCTGGATCCAAAACTAGCCCGCGCCTACAATCTGCGCGCCAGCGCGCGGCGCGCGACAGGAGACCTCCGCCGAGCATTAGAGGACTTCACGCAAGCCGTGGCCCTGGAACCCAACCTGGATAACTACTTCCAAAGAGCGTCTACCTACCAGAAGCTAGGCGAACACAAATCGGCCGTTGCGGATTTCGATAAAGCCCTGGCGGAGGATCCGCAGGAGCCGCACATTTACTATGCTCGGGCGCAGTCCAGGGCGGCTTTAGGAGATAGCGCGGGGGCGCAGGCGGATCTGCTTGCGGGCCGCAAAATCGACGGATTCTAAGAGGCCGCGCTCACACGGCGGGCGCAGCCAGCTCGCGCTCAAAGAACGCGTCTACCAATCCCAGAATTTCAGCGGTCTCATGGGCGTGATAGATGTTGGCGCGCAGTTGGGCGCCGTTACGAACGCCGTGCGTGAAGTAAGTGGCGAACTGTTTCATCTTGCCGGCGGCATCGAGGGCCCGGTGCTCAATGAGCATGCCGTAATAACTTCGCATGATTTCGTAGCGGGCACTTTCCGGCGGAATCGTGTACTGCCCGCTGACGGCGTATTCCGCAATCTGGCGGAAAATCCAGGGATTTGACGATGCCGTGCGCCCCACCATTACAGCGTCGCATCCCGTTTCGCGCACCATTCGGACAGCGTCCTCGGGAGTGACAATATCGCCGTTGCCGATCACCGGAATCTTCACCGCGGCTTTCACTTCAGCGATGCGGGTCCAATCGGCGCGTCCGCTGTAGCCCTGCTCGCGCGTGCGGGGATGCAGGGCGATTGCTTGTAGACCGCAATTCTCCGCCAACTGCGCCATCTTCACCGTTACCAGTTCGCGATCGTTCCAGCCAGCGCGGAATTTCATCGTTAATGGAATCGAGATGGCGGCGCGTACAGCGGTCAAGATCTTCTCCACCAGCGGCAGATCGCGCAGCAGGCCCGAGCCTCCATTGCACGTCACGACTTTTTTCACGGGACATCCAAAATTGATATCGACAATATCGAAGCCCATGTCCTGGCAATGCCGCGCCGCGTCCGCCATCACCGCTGGATCGGAGCCGAACAATTGCGCTGAAATCGGATGCTCCTCGGGATCGAAGTACAGGTAGCGGAAGGTGCGCGTGGGCTTAGTCGCGCGCGCCGAGGCCACGATGCCGTGCGAGCTGGTGAACTCGGTCATTATGAGTCCGCAGCCGCCCTGGTTGCGAATGAGGCGGCGAAAAACCGTGTCGGTGACACCCGCCATGGGCGCCAGCACGGTCGCCGGAGCGATCTTTATCGGACCAATCTGGAATGCGCCTGGAACCACTTTGACTATTTTAACGCGTCCCAGTCATCCGCTTCGCCGAACTTCAAGCCCGTGAGAGCCGGATCGACATTGCGCAGCAGGCCCGTCAGTACGCCGCCGGCGCCTACTTCGATGAAGCGTGTGACGCCACGGGCGGCGAGGGCGCGGATTGAATCCGCCCACAACACTGTATTCGGTACCTGCTCATATAGCCCTTCGCGGGCTTGAGCGCCGGTTCGAATCTCAAGCGCCTGCCAGTTGTTGATCAGGGGCACAGCCAAATCGCGGAATTGAGTGTTGCCCAGATCGGCTTGCAGACGCTCCTGGGCCGGTTTCATCAATGCGCAGTGGAAAGGAGCGCTCACCGGCAGCATCACCGCACGGCGCGCCCCCGCGGCTTTTGCAAGCTGCGCGGCGCGTTCCACGGCGCCGGCGTGACCGGCGATCACGATCTGATCCGGCGAGTTAAGATTGGCGGCCGCAATCACTTCGCCTTGCCCGGCCTCCGCGAGAATTCGCTCCAGCGCCCCCTCCGGCAGCTTCAGTAAGGCGGCCATCGCCCCCACGCCTGCCGGCACCGCCTCCTGCATGTAACGGCCGCGCTTGTTCACCAGGCGTACCGCGTCCGCGAAATCGAGCGACCTGGCCGCCACCAACGCCGAGTATTCTCCCAGGCTGTGTCCCGCCACGTAATCCGCGGCTAAACCTCTGTTCCGCAGTACGGTGAACGCCGCTACACTCACCGTGACCATGGCGGGCTGTGTGATTTCGGTGCGCTTCAGCTCCTCCTCAGGACCTTCAAAGCACAACGTCGAAACAGGGAATCCCAGCGCCGCATCAGCCTCCGCGAACACCTGGGCGGCTTCGGGATAAGCCTGGGCCAGCGACTTGCCCATGCCGGCGAACTGCGAGCCTTGGCCCGGAAAAAGAAAAGCTGTTTTGGACATGAGTCAGGGGTCAACGATCAGTGTGTTACTAGCATCTTACAACGCCGCCCCTCTGCTGATATAGTGGATGTGTGAGACGCAAACGCACGTTGGTCCCTGAAGTGGAGCCGGAGACCGTGGTCATACCGCAGGCCCTCATCGAAGAGGCCAAGCGCGCGATCGAGACTGACCGCATGAAGGCCGCCGCGCGTTGCACGGTGTGCGGCGATGAATGCGCGCCAAACTCCAACGAAGGCTTGTGCTGGGTGTGCCGCCGGCTCAAGTTGAGCGCGTGGCGCGATTCCGACACGCAGATGCCCGTTCAGGAATAACGGGACTAAACCAGGCGCTCGTAAACATAGGCCGCCGCGGCAACGTCTTCCACCCCCAAACCGCATGATTTGAAAATAGTGATGGGCTTGCCCGCGGGCCGCTGCTCGATTTTCGCCAGGTCAACAATACGCCGATCGTTCCAATCGACCGGAGCCATAATCAAGTCACCCGCTTCAATTTTCGCGACTTCGATCGAATCCACCGCAATCAAGTCGGCGCGATGCACCAGCCGCGAGGGCAGTTCGCGGCGCTGCTCCCGATTCGATCCCATGGCATTCACGTGAACGCCGGGGACGATCCAGGAATCATCGAGCACCGGATCCTTCGAGGGGGTCGCCGTGACCACGATATCGGCACCGCGGACGGCCTCTTCCGCGGTATCTACAGCGCGGGCCTGGTTGGCGGCAGCGAACTCTTCCCGTTTCTCCTGCTTGCGGCTCCACACGCGGATCTCTTTCACTTCACGCACGCAGCGGATCGCATCGATCTGCGACTGCGCC
>JALYJH010000292.1 GCA_030775415.1 Acidobacteriota bacterium
CATCCGCCCCATCCTGACCGACACCCTGCTACAGGTAGCCGCCGCCCAGCCGCAGGCCGTCGCACTCGATGTTCTGCTCGCCGACAAAAGCGACGGCACCGAAGACGCGCACCTCGAAGCCGCGCTTCGCGGCACCCCCAACCTGATCCTTCCCTGCGACCTGGTCGGAGGCGCCTGGGAAGATCCCCTGCCGCTCTTCGCCAGCACCGCCGCAGCGGTGGGCCACGTACACCCCGAAGTCGACCGCTACGATGGCGTCAGCCGCGAAGTGTCGCTCGAAGAGACCGTGAACCATCAACGCCGCTGGGCGCTGGCCCTCGAAGCTTTCCGCATCTCACGCGGGCAGCCCATCACCGAATCGCCCGCCGATGTGTCCGTCGGCAACAGAATCGTCCCCGCCGCCAGGGCCGACGCCGGCCGCCCTTTGCTGATTCGCTACCGGCCCTCCGGAGTGCCTACCGTCTCGGCACTGCACATAGCCGAAAACGCAAGTCTCCTTCGCGGCAAGACCGTTTTCCTGGGAGTAACCGCCCTCTCCGCCGCACGCGATCGCCTGCTGAATCCTTATGGTCAAAACGTACCCGGCGTGGAAGTTCACGCCCACGCCTTTGAGACCCTCGCCCGCGGCGATTTTTTGCAGCACTCGGGAGATCTGGCCCCGCTCGGGCTGTCTCTCCTATTCGCAACCACCGCCGGCCTCACCTTCGCGCTGCTCTCGGGCTACACGGCATACGCCGTCGCCGCCCTGATCGTTCTCGCCTCGCTCGCCGCGCCCATTCTGCTTTTCCGCCAGGGATTCGTCTTCCCGCTCTTCGGCCCCGCCGCCGTGGCTTGGCTTTCCACCGCAGGTGCCGCCACCTACCAGCACTTCTTCGTCCGCCGCCAACTGCGCCGCAGCGAATCCGAAAAATCGCGCTACCAGCAGGCCATCCACTGGGCCGCTCACGAAATGCGCACTCCGCTGACCGCCATCCAAGGGTCCAGCGAAATCATGACCAATTATTCGCTCCCGCAAGCTAAGCAAAAGCAGTTGAGCGAAATGATCAACTCGGAATCCAAGCGCCTGGCTCGCCTCATCCAGACTTTCCTCGATGTCGAGCGCCTGGCCGAAGGCCAAATGGACCTCAAGCGCGAAGTCTTCGAAGCTTCCGGCGTCATCGACACCTGCCTGCGCCGCGCCGAGCCCTTGGCCCAACGCAAGCGCATTACTTTATCCCTCGACACGCCCGTCGAAGGCACCCTCACCGGCGATCGTGAATTAATGGAGTACGCGCTCTACAATTTACTGACCAATGCCATAAAATACTCACCGGGGGACACTCACGTCTCCGTATTCGCGCAGCGCAACGGCCAAGAACTGCGGGTTTCCGTGCGCGATCAGGGAATTGGAATGGATTCCAAAGAAATCAAGAATATATTCAAGAAATTCTACCGCACGCAGCGCGCCGAGCAATCCGGTGAAGTCGGCACCGGCATTGGCCTGTCCATTGTAGAAGAGATCATGACCCATCACGGCGGCCGCATGGAAGTTACCAGCGAGCCCGGAAAAGGCTCCTGTTTTACCATGGTTTTAAAAACCGCAATCGCGAGGAGCAGTGTTGCAGAAACTTCTAATCGTAGAGGATGACCCGTCGGTTCGCCATACCATGGTGACCGTCCTCGAACTCGAAGGCTACCAGCCCGACGCCGTCGCTTCCACCCGCGAGGCCATTGAGCGCCTCGCAGCCGAACTCTACACCATCGTCATATCGGATATTTATCTCGACGAGCGCACCGGCATCGACGTCCTCCACGCCGCCCGCAAACACAATCCTTTGTGCGCCGTCATCCTGATGACGGGCCGCGGCAGCATGGAAACCGTCATGGCCGCCACCGCGGGCGGCGCTTTCGAGTACCTCGCCAAGCCCTTCGAAATGGCGCAGATGATTGACACCATCCGCCGCGCCGAAAAATCCCTCGCCACGGAAGGCGGCGAAAAGGAAGCTGAAGCCATCGACGATCTGCCCGACACCGAAATGATCGGCAGTTCCCCGCGTATGATCGACATCTATAAGACCCTCTCGCGCGTGGCCCCCACCGACGCCACGGTTCTCATCGAAGGCGAGACCGGCACCGGCAAAGAGTTGATCGCCGCCATGATCCACCGCAATAGCAAGCGCTCCCAGCAACCCTTTGTGCCCGTGGATTGCGGAGCCATCGCCCCCTCGCTGCTCGAAAGCGAACTCTTCGGCACCCTGCGCGGCGCCTATACCGGGGCCGACCGCGACCGCATGGGTGTGTTCGAGGCCGCCAACAATGGCACTGTGTTCCTGGATGAAATCGGCGACATCGACCTGGGCTTCCAGCTGAAACTTCTGCGCTTCCTGCAGGAGCGCGAAGTCCGCCCGCTAGGCTCCGCCCGCGCCAAGAAGGTCGACGTACGGGTAATCGCCGCCACCAATAAAGACGTGCAGAAGATGGTCGAAGAAGGCAAGTTCCGCGAAGACCTGTGGTATCGCCTCAATGTCGTCCGCCTCACTGTGCCGCCGCTCTGCGACCGTGCGAGCGACATTCCCTTGTTGGTCCATTACTTCCTCAAGCGCTACAATCAGCGCTACAATCTCGATGCCAAGATCATCGCCAGTGGCATGAAAGCTCTCGAAAACTATAGCTGGCCCGGCAACATCCGCCAGCTCCAGCACATGATGGAGCGTCTCACCATCCTCGCGCCCGCGGGCCGCATCGACGGCGTTGTAGTCCAAAACGCCGTCGAGCAAATGGACTCCCGCGATCACGGCAGCGAATCCCTGGCAGACACCGAAACCGATCAAATCCGCCGCGTGCTCACCGCGACCAACGGCAACAAAAGCCGCGCCGCGAAGATTTTGGGCATCGAGCGCAAGACGCTCTATCGCAAGCTGGAGCGCATGGGTCTGTGAAGCCCACTCCAATAATTCGCGAGACGATCGCCGGCGAGTGTTAGCATCGAAGAATGCAAGGGGTTGACCGCCGCTTGTTCCTGGCTTCATTAGCCGCCGCCACGTACGCCGCGGAAACCACCGCGAAGGGCCGCATCTATCCCTCCGTCGCCGTCCGCTACTCCGACCCCGCCACCGAATTCACCGTCCTCCGCCTCACCGATTCCCAATTTACCGCTGCCCTGCCCGCACCCGGCAACCGCGGAGCCACCGCCCGCCAATTGCTCTACGCCTCGGACTTCACCGGCACTTGGCAAGCCTTCCGCATGGATCTGAAAAGCATGGAATCGCGCCAGCTCAGCGAAGCCGAGCATCTCGATCCCGCCTCCCTCGCGCTTTTCCAAAACGAAAAAGGCTTCTGGCACTTCGACGGCCCTAAGCTCATCGAGACCACCTTCTCCGCTTTGAAAACTCGCCAGCTTCATCGCATCCCGCAAGGCTTCGAAAAACTTCCCGGGGCCAGCTATAGCGACGACGCCCAGTATGCCTCGTGGGTTGAAAAAGGTACCTCCGGCTACCGCCTTCAACTGCTCCACATCGCACACGGCACCGCCCGGACTTTGATCGAGTCGCCCACAGAACTCAGCGATCCCCTCCTGCGTCCACATGCCGCCTCCCTGATCTATCGCAACCGCGGAGAGCTATGGAGCATTCATTTCGATGGCCGGCAGAACGTGCGCCTTCCACTTGCCCAAGGCGATGCTTCGCAGGCCCAGTGGACTTCCGACGGCCACGCCCTCGAATACTTGCACCGGCCCGCCGACCCTCAAAAGTTAACCAGCATCCGCGAATGGACCCCCGAAACCGCCGCCCAAGCTAGTCGTGATGCCCAGGTCGCCGCCACCAGCCAGTTTGTCCGCTTCCAGGCAAACGCCGACGCCAGCGTTTACGTCGGCGCCAGCGGCAGCAAAGCCTCGCCCTACTTACTGTTACTAATTCGCGCCGGCCGCCGCGAGCTTACCTTGGCCGAACACGGTGCCAGCGACGCGGTCCTGGTCGCTCCCGCCTTTGCGCCCAACAGCCAATTCGTGGTATTCGTCAGCGACCGCCATGGAAAACCAGCAATTTACTGGATTGCCGTGGACAAACTGGTCGCTGAGACCGATGGTAGTTAGAGAGGGTCCAAACCGGCCCTGGGAGGAACCATTGAAAAATCGAACCGTGCGATTTCTGACTGCTCTATTCCTGTTAAGCGGAGCCTTGCCGTTCGCCGACGCCGCCCCCAAGCGCAATTGCGGCGACCGTTGCTCCACCGACTATAGCGCCTGCATGGCGCGCGCGAAAAATAGCGCCGCCCGTAAGTCCTGCAAGGTGACGCACAAGAATTGTAAGCACACCTGCATCTAGCCGGAAACGGTAAAGAATAGCGTCCCGGCAGTCGATTCTTATTAAGATGCGGCTGCTCGAAATCCTGATCATGAGCCTCGCCGGCCTGTGGCAAGGCGTACGCCAGGATTTCAATTTGCTGGAATTGGCGCTGCTAGCCGCCGGAGCGTGGGCTTGGAGAAAAGGCTGGCGTCCTCACTGGCCACGCCTGTCGCCCGTGCTGACCCGCCACCCGGCGCGGACCGCCGTAGCGCTAGTATTCGCCGTCATCGCGCTGCGCCTCGCGCTGGTTCCCGTGCTGCCCGTCCCCGTCCCCCTGGTGACCGACGAGTTCAGCTA
>JALYJH010000293.1 GCA_030775415.1 Acidobacteriota bacterium
TGACGCCGGCGAGTTTCACGAAATGAACCAGGTTTACAGCGAATTCTTCGGCGCCATCAAGCCCGCCCGCACGACTATCGAAGCGCGTTTCCTCCAAGGCGAGATGCGCGTCGAGATCGACTGCGTAGCGTATCAACCGCGCTGAGTGCTTTCCTCAGTCCAGTTCGACGGTCAGGATCCCGATGACGCCGCCTCGCTAAGCTCCGCGTGGAGGCCCACACGGTCCACGTTCAAAATCATGTCTCCCGCTTGATTGATCTCAAACGCCGGTTGAAACTTCGCCTGCCAGCGGATTTCATCGTAGCGGTAGGAGTAGCGTGAATGCACGACTTGGCTGAAAGTATCGTCAAAGGCCTTGATCAGAATCACGAACTCTGCCTGCCAGCGCTCCAGGTCCGCGTAGCTCTTGCCGTAGAGCGGACTGGACTCGTCGATGGGGTGCACGATGGTCCAGGTCAGCGGCAGGAAATAAACGCCGTTGCGTTCCAGCTTCAAAGTTTGGAACTCCCGTTTCATCTGGCCGGGAGCGCCTTCCACGGTCATCAGCACCATATTGGCCTCCAGATCCATCAAGATGTTGGGCCGCAGATTGACGATGCGGAACTGCAAGCTGGTCTGCTCCTGATAGGGCGCCATCAGCAGGCGCTCGCTGAAAGCGATGCGCGCGGAAGGTCTGGAGAAGCGCCCAAACATTAATCCGGTGCCTAGCGCCACCAGCATCAATCCGGCAATCGCCTCGAGTGACGCCACGATATTCGTAGTCACGGTCGCTGGCACTATGTTTCCGTAGCCCACGGTGGTCAGCGTATGCGTACTGAAGAAGAAGTCATTGAGGAAGCGGTCCATCTCCGTGGCGCCGTCGGCTCCTTGCAAGTGGTCCGGCCCCAGCCCGAAATATATGAGCGCGAACAGTAGGTTGATGAGGAGATAGCCGCCCAGAATGGTGGCGAAAAAGCGCGGCCAGCTCATGTTGAGCATCTGCAAATAGGGATGGAAATCGCGCCAGCTTCCGCCGCGCCGGTAGACGTTGAAGCTGCCGTCTTTATTGATGCTGCGCCGCAGGACGCCGCTGAATTGCTGAGTGAGGCCAGGATCGAAAGTGGGCTTCTGCATACCACGATGTTAGGTTATTCCTGCACCTGGTAGATGACATTTTTAACGGGGAGCTTCCACGGCTGGAACGGAAGAAAACAAGCCCGCCTAAAACCGCTCGATAGTTTCGCTTACAGCTTCCCCTGCCGCGAATCTTCGAGCAGCGATTGCATCGACACGCGCAGCGCCTGCTCCGAACTCCGTTGACAGGCCCACCCCAGGCTCTTGATACGGTCCGTGTTCAAGCGGACCACCGGCACATCGCCTTTCCAGCCGCGATTGCCTCCCGTGTAATCGAAGCGCACGCTCTCTCTTCTCAACCCAACCACCTCTAGCGCCAGCAGTGCGATTTCGCCTACCGTAATGTAATCTCCCGTAGCCACGTTGAAGACATCGTACGGCTTCGTGCTCTTCTGGTGAGCCAGCAACACCGCGCTCACCACATCTTCGACGTGAACATAGGATTTGCTTTGCGATCCATCTCCGAGAATACGGAGTTGCGACCCATCCGCTAACAGCCGGCGCACGAAATCGAAGCCGACTCCATGAGTCTGCCGCGGGCCAACTACATTGCCGAAGCGAAAAGCGCACGCAGTGAGCCCGAACATCCAGCAGTACGAGTTAATCAGCGCCTCCCCCGCCAGCTTGCTGGCGCCGTAAGTAGAAACCGGCAGCAGCGGACCGTGATCCTCCGCGATCTCCTGTTCACCCAGATCCCCATAAACTCCGCTGCCGGATGCGTAGAGCAGGCGCGGCGTCCCGGTCACCCGCATGGCCTCCACCACTTGTTGCGTGAGAAACGAGCCCTCGCGGAAATCGATGTCCGGTTCGGAGGCCGCGCGTGCAATGTCGGGATTCGAGGCCAGGTGAATCACTACCTGATGCCCCCGCATGGCTTGTTCCAGCGCCGCGAAGTCCTTTACGTCGCCGCGCACGACCCGCAGGCGCGAGTCCTTCAGATGGTGAGCATAATGCCATTCCCGCCCGGAGGAGAAATTGTCGTACAGTGTGACTCCGGCGGCGCCACCCGCCAGCAGGCGATCCGTAAAATGGCTGCCGATGAATCCGGCGCCGCCCACTATAAAGAAGCGGGAACCCGTCATAATTTTTTGTCGCCCGGCCACTGCGCCGTGGCAATAGTCTGCCAGCCTAGTGTGGAGCCCACGAAATTCAGCGCGAAAAGCGGCCGGAAAGCGCTCATCACTATTCGCGCCAATCCGCTCGATGCGCCGGTAGACCCGCTGCGCACATCGGTAATCAAGCGTTTCCCGCGTAGGATGACCGCCATGCGATAGAGATTGAAAAACGGAAAACCGGCAGTGGTTGCCATTTGGACCGCGAAGCCGCTCGCCTCCAGCAAGGTGCGCAGCATCCCCGGAGTGAAATGCTGGCGATGCCCGATGTGGCGATCGAATTCAGATTGCGGCCCCCCGGGAACTGTCACTACAAGTGTGCACCCGGGTGCCAGGTACCGCGCGGCGTGCTTCAGAAACAGCGCCGGATCGTCCAGATGTTCCAGCACCTCGGCGCAGACGGCAAACTGCGCCCAGGAACTGAGCGCTCCCGGGTCAGCTTCGGGGTCCAGTAAGTCGCGCTGCAGGAAGCGCGCGGACGGAATCTTCGCGGCGGCTTCCGCCACCCCAGCGGCGCTCAGCTCCACGCCGGCGATCTCAGCTTGCGCGAAAGCTTCACCCAGGGCGAGCGCCAGGTCTCCTTGTCCGCTGCCGATATCGAGAATACGCGCTCCGCCCGGGCACCCGCTGCGCCGCAACAAATCGAATATAAGCTCCCGACGATAGCGCTGGGCAGGATTGTTCTCAGCGGCTTCAGCATAATTGCGCCAGTGCCGATCCCAATCATCGTGTGCCGCTTTGCTAGGGGTGTTCATCGGGGAGCTTTGCACACCGCGAAAGTATTCATTCCAAACTTATGACCGAAACAGCGAAGATCGGAAGGCCGAAAACCGGCGCGCACCAGTAGCGGCCAAAAATCGCTGACATCGTAGTAATTTTTATGATCATTCATTTCATCGGCAGGACTTAGGCCTAACTTAAACGCCGAATATTCGAGAAACCGTTTACCGCGCCACGACGGCACGTTTAAAAGGCAGATCCCGTCCGGCGCCAGCAGCCTGCGGAATTCGCGAATGGCCTTTTCGGGCTCCCACAGATGCTCTAAGACCGAGATGCACAAAATCACGTCGAGTGATGCGGCCGGTAATTCGACGAGCACCTCCGGCATCGGTCCCGTGAGCGCCGTGACTTTGGCGTGCCCCATCAAATCCGGCGCCAGAGAGACATCCGCTAAAGCCGCCGATGCCACCTGATTCAGCACCGTCCGCGCAAATGCTGCATGGTATCCGCAGCCGAAATCGCCGATCCGTTTGGCTTGGAAGTCCGGCACATAGCGCCGGATCTGGCGAGCGGAAAGCCACACGCCGAAGCGATCGACCAGAGTGGGATTATACCCCTCACCGAAAGATTTGCTGCGCAAAGCAGTTGTCATGGCTGCCCCACGCCAGGACAGCGGCTCAGCTTCGGCGGCGACAGATCCGGCTCCAGCAGCCACACCTTGCGGTCGTAAAAATATTCGAAAAAAGGCTCGTCCTGCTTCGGGCCCATCTCCCGCGCCCACACCACTCGCGAGGCGTCGATATCGGCCTCGTTGTAGACCCAGTCGTTTTGCGGATCATGCTCCGGCGCGTAGCGAACCATTACCAATTGACGGCCCGGCAGTTGTTCCAAACGTTGGAGCATGGAATAGCGCTCGGCCGCGAAACTCGCCGTGCGAATCGCAAGTCCCCGGCTATAGATATCGCGCCCGAAGGGATAGCCGTCGCGGTCTTTGCCGGAGCCGAAGTTTCCCGCCAGATTGACCCACAACTGGCCGAAGATCAATGCAAGGAGCCCCGATGCCAGGATCCGGCCCACTGGCTTCCCCCACTGCCGCCACGACCATAGTCGCTTCACGCTGTGCAGAAACCGCAAATAAAATACTCCCGCGAAGGCCGCCACATAGTGCGGCTGGGCTGCGATCACGGGCGCGATCATCAAGAGCATCACTACCAGCAGCAGCACCGTGGCCTGTTCCTCCAAGGTGCGAAGCGCATACGGCCACAGCAATACCGGAACCATCAAAGCCCAGAACGGGAAAAAGAAAGAGCCGATCACCAGCAATTTCACTAGGGAAACGATGCGCGGACTGGTCCGTGCGTCGGTCCATTGCCCGACGTTCCACTCCGCCCAGAATTTACGCATGATGGCGTGACGATAAACCGGCTCAGGACGAAGCGGCGCCGGCGCGAAGAGTGACGCCATGGCATATTGCCGGTCGTGAGCCTGATACGGAAGAGTGAGCGCGTCGCCGGTTACGCGATAGTCGTTATAGGCGATGCCGGCGGCGCATACCCCTAACACGGCGAGTGCCGGCAACGCCACATTCAGGCACACCACACGCAGCGGGGTATGCAGCTTCCGCAGGCACCATAACAATATCACCGCACTGACG